>NZ_JASJXJ010000010.1:0-43114 GCF_035018685.1 Cryobacterium sp. RTC2.1 | reverse complement strand
GTTCGACTTGCATGTGTTAAGCACGCCGCCAGCGTTCGTCCTGAGCCAGGATCAAACTCTCCGTAAATGTTTGATTGCACAAGACCCGAAAGCCCCGGCACATCTAGTGTGACTGACCGCCGGAATGGGCGGACCAGACACAAGTTTGAAACTGACAGAACAAATCATTACTGACTTGCTTTGTTGTTATAAATGTTTTCCAAAGGAATCTCCTGGCCCTTCACCGCTAGAAACGGATCCAAACCACGAGGTTTTTGGCATTTGACATTGTGCACGCTGTTGAGTTCTCAAGGATCGGACGCACCCGGCTTCAGGCCACACCGTAACCGGCTTAGTGGCTGTCGCTCCGAGGCAATTCCTTATTCTTCTTTCGTGTCGTTTCGCTCGGTCCCCCGCTAAGGGAATCTGGTGAAACGCCATCAATCTCGATCAGCGAATTTACGCGTTGATCGGGATTGGAAGTGGTCCCGCTTGAGGCCGGTAAGCGCTTCGGCTTTCCGAACCTGTGGGGTGACTTAGATGACTTTACGGTGAACCGTGGGGGGCCGCAACTCCCGGTCACATCCCGGGCGTGTCGGATGGATTGCACCTCTGTTTCGGGAAGGTTTCGCACCCCTGAAGGCCTCCCGAAGCCCTGCGGCTGCCTACCGTCGCACCGAGACCGTGACCGTGAACTTGGCGTTCCGGCCGACCTGATGCGTCGGCCCGACCAGGCGGGTGAGCGCCGGCCGGTAGCCGAGGTGTGTGTTCCACACCGTCCAGAGCTCACCGCCGGGCCGGAGCACCCGCGCGGCATCAGCGAAGAGCTTGAGCGCGATGCCGGCATGCACGGAGGATCCGATGTGGAACGGCGGATTCAACAGGATCAACTCACTGGACGCATCCGCCTGGGATCCGAGCGCATCATCACGCACGACCGTGACCCGATCGGCGACCCCGTTGGCGATCATGGTGGCCCCGGCGGATGCGACGGCGGCGGCCGACTGGTCGCTCGCGATCATCGTGAGTCCGGTTCGGCGTAGCGCGAGCGCGGCCGCGAGCACGCCCGTGCCGCAGCCGAGGTCGATCGCGCGGACGGCATCCGGTTTCATACGGTCAAGGAACTCGAGCAGGTACCGGGTTCCGATGTCGATCGTGGTGCCGGCGAACGCGGCGCCGTGCGCGCACACGGTCAGACCCAGGTCGTCATGCCTGCTGACGTGCGGCCAGGCCTGGCTCGCCTGTTCCGTCGCCCGGAGGGGACCGGAGGCACGCAAGACCCGGGACTTCTGCCGGGCCGGGGAGACCTGGAGCCGCTCGAAGTGCCGTGCGAGGACCTCGTTCATGGCCGGGGTCATGTGCTTGAGCCGCCCGCCGGCGACAACGACGACCGTGGGATCGGCGTACCGGGCGATCGCCTCGGCGATCTCGTCGAGCGCGGCGAGGCTGCGGGGCAGCTGGAGGAGGACAAGGGTTGCGCCCGACAGGAGCTCGTGGCCCAGTGGGAACGAGCGGTAGCGGTCGGTGAGGCCGAACTCGTCGGCATTCCGGGCCAGGGCCGCCTCGCCCGAGAGCGCGTCCTGGTGCACGCGGATGCCGGTGGCCCCGAAGAGCGCAGCGGCGCCGAGGGTGAGGGCGCCATACCGGTCCTCGACGACAACGAGCCGTTCGGCGGGAAGGCTCTCTGCCGCCTCGTCGAGGATCAGCCGGTCGCTCGCGTCGACGGCAAAAAGGTTGGAGGCCTCGACGTCGGGGAAACGCCGGAGCGCGCCGAAGTCGAACGCAGTGGGGTCGAACGCAGTGGGGTCGGGCGCCACGGGATCAGCGGCCGTCAAGCGGGCGCCAGATGACCACCTGGTTCGCGCGGCGGGTTCGGGTGCCCGCGCGCATCGAGATGACCTCACCGGCCGAGCCGGCCGCGAAGACGCGGCGACCCGACCGGTTCAGCAGTTCATCGGCGAGGGCCGCTTCGAGTTCGCGCAAACGCGATTCGAGGCGGCGCACGTGGTCCTCGAGCGCGATGATCCTCCGGATGCCCTCGAGGCTCACGCCTTCGGCACCCAGCTCCGCGATTTCGCGCAGTTTCACCACATCACGCATCGAATACCGGCGAGACCGGCCCGGGGTGCGGTCCGGACTCACCAGTCCCAGGCGATCGTACTGTCGCAGCGTCTGCGGGTGCATGCCCGCAAGCTCTGCGGCCGTCGAAATGACGAACACCCGGGAGTTCTCGTCCACCGTCAGTCTCTCGCTCTCGCCAGCAGTTCGTCGCGCGGGTTCTCGTCGGGAAGGGCCGCCGCGAAAGCAGCGAGCTTCTCCTCGGCGTCCTTCGACAGGTGCGACGGCACCGCGACCTGGACCTCGGCGAGCAAGTCGCCGGTGCCCTTCGGAGTCACAACGCCGCGTCCCTTGACCCGCAGGACCCGCCCGCTCGGCGTGCCGGGGGCGATGCGCAGTTTGACCGGCGCTCCACCCAGGGTCGGCACTTCGATCGTCGCGCCAAGAGCTGCCTCGACGAACGTCACGGGCACGTGCAGCCTCAGGTTCAGGCCGTCACGCTCGAAGACGGGGTGCTTGCGCACCGTCACGGTGAGGACGATGTCACCGGCCTCGCCGCCGTCCGGGCTGTGCTGGCCCTGGCCGCGGAGCTTGATCTTCTGCCCGTCGGCGACGCCGGCGGGAATCCTGACCTTGATGGCCCGGCCATCCTGCGTCTGCAGGGTGATCTGGTCGCCGTGGGTCGCGGTGATGAAGTCGACGGTCGTGGATGCGATCACGTCCCGCCCGCGGGTCGGTCCGCCGTAACCGCGGAACCCTCCCGTGGACGTTCCGAAACCGCCGCCGCCGGCGCCGCCCCGGCCGAACATGCCGCCGAGCAGGTCGTCAAACCCGCCCTGCTGCTGGTAGGAGTAGCCCTGTTGCCGGGCACCCCCACCGAACATGCCGCCGAAGACGTCGTCGAAGCCGCCACCCTGCTGGGCGCCTCCGCCACCGGGGGCGGTGAAGCGTGCTCCACCGCCCATGGCCCGCACAGCGTCGTATTCCTTCCGCTGTGCGGGGTCGCCGATCACCGAGTGCGCCTCGCTGATTTCCTTGAACTTCGCTTCGGCCGCAGGATTGCCCGGATTGGAGTCCGGGTGATACTTGCGGGCGAGCTTGCGATAGGCCTTCTTGAGGTCGGCCGGCGTCACGTCTTTCGAGACGCCGAGGACCTTGTAAAAGTCTTTGTCGAACCAGTCCTGGCTAGCCATCGCTCGGTACCTGGACTACGACCTTGGCAACACGCAGCAGCGTCGAGCCCAGGAAATAGCCGGTCTCGACCACCTCGCCGACCGTGTCGACCGTCACATCGGGCGTAGGCATCTGGAAGATGGCCTCATGCACGGTGGGGTCGAACGGTTCGCCGACCGTGCCGAACGGCTTCACGCCGAGGCGCTCCACGCTCGTGCGCAGTTTGGCTGCGATGGTGCTGAATGCGGTGTCTGCGACGAGGTCGCCGTGCTTCTCGGCACGGTCCAGGTCGTCGAGCACCGGGATCAGGCCCTTGACGACGTCCACGGTCACGCGCTCACGCTCGATCTCGCGGTTCGCCTCGGTGCGCTTGCGATAGTTCGCGTACTCGGCGGTGACCCGCTTGAGGTCGGCGAGATGTTCACTCGTCGGCTCTGCGACCTCGCGCGTGGCGGCGTCCAGGATGTCCTGGACCGTCAGCTCGTCTTCCTCGATGCCCTCAGCGGATGCAGCGGCCTCGGATTCGGCGGACGCCTCGGCTGCCGCAGATTCCTCCGCGGCGACCGGCTCCACCTCTTCGTCGGACGGCCCGTTGACCGGACCCTTGTCCTTGGCCATTACTTCTTGGTTTCTTCCTCGTCGTCGACAACCTCGGCGTCAACCACGTCTTCGTCGGACTTGCCCGCGTCAGCGGTCGGTTCGCCGGACTCGGTGGGGGGCGTCGCGGCATCCGCCTGGCTCGACTTGTAGATGGCCTCGCCGATCTTGCCCTGGCTCTCGTTGAGCTTGTCGAACGCGGTCTTGACCGCGGCCTCGTCGTCTCCGGCGAGCGCAGACTTGAGCGCGTCGACGTCGGCCTGGACCTCGGTCTTGACCTCGGCCGGGAGCTTCTCGTCGTTTTCCTTGAGGAGCTTCTCGATCGAGTACGCGAGCTGCTCGGCGGTGTTGCGGGTCTCGGCGGTTTCGCGACGACGCTTGTCTTCTGCGGCGTGCTCTTCGCCCTCGCGCACCATGCGCTCGATGTCTTCCTTCGCGAGCGAGGAACCGCCCGTGATGGTCATGGACTGCTCCTTGCCGGTGCCCTTGTCCTTGGCGGACACGTGCACGATGCCGTTGGCGTCGAGGTCGAAGGTGACCTCGACCTGCGGGATGCCGCGCGGGGCCGGTGCGATACCGGTCAGCTCGAAGGTGCCGAGGTTCTTGTTGTCGCGGGTGAACTCGCGCTCGCCCTGGAAGACCTGGATCGCGACGGACGGCTGGTTGTCGTCTGCCGTGGTGAAGGTCTCGCTGCGCTTGGTCGGGATGGCCGTGTTGCGCTCGATGAGGCGCGTCATGATGCCGCCCTTGGTCTCGATGCCGAGGCTCAGCGGGGTGACGTCGATCAGGAGGACGTCCTTGCGCTCGCCCTTCAGCACACCGGCCTGGAGTGCGGCGCCGACGGCGACGACCTCGTCCGGGTTGACGCCCTTGTTCGGGTCCTTGCCGCCGGTCTCGCTCTTGACGAGCTCGTAGACGGCGGGCATACGCGTCGAACCACCGACGAGCACGACGTGGGCGATGTCGCCCACCTTGACGCCGGCTTCACGGATGACGTCCTGGAACGGCTTCTTGGTGCGGTCGAGGAGGTCTTCGGTCATCTTCTCGAACTGGGCGCGGGTCAGCGTCTCGTCGAGGTTGGCCGGGCCGTTCTCGGTCAGGGAGAGGTACGGCAGCTGGATGCTCGTGGACATGCTGCTGGAGAGTTCCTTCTTGGCCTGCTCCGCGGCTTCCTTGAGGCGCTGCTTGGCGATCTTGTCCTTGGAGACGTCGACGCCGGTGGTTTCCTTGAACTTCTTGATCAGGTAGTCGACGATGCGCTGGTCCCAGTCGTCGCCGCCGAGGCGGTTGTCACCGGCGGTCGAACGCACCTGGATGGTCGAGAAGTCGTCGTCCTTGCCCACCTCGAGGAGCGAGACGTCGAAGGTTCCGCCGCCGAGGTCGAAGACCAGGATGAGCTCGTCTTCCTTGCCCTTGTCCAGGCCGTAAGCGAGTGCTGCTGCGGTCGGCTCGTTGATGATGCGGAGCACGTTGAGGCCCGAGATCTCTCCGGCCTCCTTCGTGGCCTGGCGCTCGGCGTCGTTGAAGTACGCGGGGACGGTGATGACGGCATCCGTCACCTTGTCGCCGAGGTACTGCTCGGCGTCGCGCTTCAGCTTGGCGAGGATGCGGGCGGAGATCTCCTGCGGGGTGTACTTCTTGTCGTCGATGCCGACGGTCCAGTCGGTGCCCATGTGGCGCTTGACGGAAGAAATGGTGCGGTCGACGTTGGTGACAGCCTGGCGCTTGGCGGTCTCACCGACGAGAACCTCGCCGTCCTTGGTGAATGCGACGACGGACGGGGTGGTGCGGAAGCCTTCGGCGTTCGCGATGACGGTGGGTTCTCCACCCTCGAGGACGGCCACCACCGAGTTGGTGGTTCCGAGGTCGATGCCTACTGCACGGGCCATGTGTGCGTTCTCCTTCAAAGTGTGAGCTCAACGGGACAATCGGTATGATCGACCAGAGTTGAGCGGTATTGACTCAAGTGTGGCACCGCCCGAAATCGGAGTCAAGCCAGCCAGCTGAAAGTTGAGTGTGAGTGACTCAACTTTGGATTCCCGATCAATTTCCCCACTGTTCCCCGGCGACCACTACTCTGAGCGCATGACTGGGACAGCGGAACAGCGCGGCACGGCAGATCACCCCACCCCGGCCGGGCGCGGCGTGATCGCCTGGAGCCTCTGGGACGGCGGTTCGGCCGCATTCAACGCCGTCGTCACGACCTTCGTCTTCACGGTGTACCTCACCGGGTCGTCGTTCGGCGACAAGGATGTCATCTCGGCCCAGCTCGGCTGGGCGCTCGCGATCGCAGGCCTGCTCGTGGCCCTGCTCGCGCCGATCACGGGGCAGCGCTCCGATGCCTCCGGTCGCCGGAAACTCTGGCTCGGCGTGAACACCTTCATCGTCGTCGGCCTCACCGCCGCGATGTTCTTCGTGCAGGCCTCGCCCGACTTCCTGCTGCTCGGACTGATCCTCCTCGCCGCCGGGACCGTGTTCTACGAATTCGCGACCGTCAACTACAACGCGATGCTCGGCCAGGTCTCCACGCCGAAGACGATCGGCAGGGTCAGCGGATTCGGCTGGTCGATGGGCTACTTCGGCGGCATCGTGCTGCTGCTCATCCTTTACTTCGGCTTCATCCACCCCGACGTCGGTCTTTTCGGCGTCACCGACGCAAACGGGCTGTCGGTGCGGGTGTCAATGCTCATCGCGGCAGCCTGGTTCGGCCTGTTCGCCCTGCCGCTGCTCTTCCGGGTGCCCGAGTACGCGGCTCCCACCGCCGCCCGGCGCGAGCGGGTCGGCTTCTTCCGCTCCTATGTACTGCTCGGGCGCGACGTGGCCGCACTCTGGCGCGGCGACCGCCAGCTGGCGCTCTTCCTGATCGCGAGCGCGGTCTTCCGCGACGGCCTCACCGGGGTGTTCCAGTTCGGCGGCATCCTCGCGGCCGGCACCTTCGGTTTCTCGAGCGGCGACGTGATCATCTTCGCGATCGTCGCCAACGTCATCGCCGGCATCTCCACCGTGCTCGTCGGCCGCCTCGACGACCGCCTCGGGGCCAAGAACGTGATGGTGGTCGCCCTGTCCGGTACCATCGTCGCCGGCCTCGCCGTCTTCTTCTTCGCCACCGGCGGCGCGACCATGTTCTGGATCTTCGGCCTGCTGATGTGCGTGTTCGTCGGCCCGGCCCAGTCCGCGAGCCGCAGCTTCCTCGCCCGTGGCATCCCGGCCGGGCGCGAGGGCGAGATCTTCGGCCTCTACGCGACGACCGGCAAGGCGGCGACCTTCCTCGCACCAACGCTCTTCGCCCTGTTCGTCAGCGTCTCGGGCAGCCAGGTCTGGGGCATCCTCGGCATCGCGCTCGTGCTCCTGGTCGGGCTGCTGATGCTGATCCCGGTGAAGGCGAAGCAGCACCCGCTCGGGTAGCTGGGCGATCTCTGTTCATCGACTGGACATCCGCTGTGATCTCGCCCACGGGCGGCATCTTTGTCAGGCTGGAGAGATGACAACTCAGCAGATCCAGAAGGCCGAACTTCTCAACGCGCTCCATGTCCCGGGCACACCGCTCATCGTGACGAACGTCTGGGACGCCATCACCGCGAAGATCGTGTCGGAGGCGCCCGGCGTGCGGGCCCTGGCAACGGCCTCGCACTCCGTGTCCAATGTGCGTGGCCTCGAAGACGGCGGCGGGCTCACTGTCGACGAGGCGATCGCGGCGGCACGCATCATCATCGGCGCGGTCGACCTGCCGGTGTCGGTCGACTTCGAGAAGGGGTACGCAGCGGATGCCGCCGGCGTCGCCCGCAACGTCCGTCGCCTCGTCGAGGAGGCCGGCGCCTCAGGCATCAACCTCGAGGACTCGATCGGCGCCGCGAAGGCACCGCAGTACGACATCGCGACCGCGGCAGCCCGGGTGGCCGCCGCGCGCACCGGGGCCGACGCCGCGGGCGTGCCGCTCGTGATCAACGCCCGGGTGGACACCCTGGCCGGCGGCGGCGAATGGGACGAGGCCGTGGCCCGCGCCAACGCGTATCTCGACGCGGGCGCCGACGTGATCTTCTTCCTCGGCCTCGGCGACGAGGACAAGGTCAAGCGGGCCCTCGACGAGGTCAACGGCCGCATCTCCGTGATCGGGCACCCGGGCGCCGTTCCCCTGGCCCGTCTCGCCGAACTCGGCGTCTCCCGGGTGAGCTTCGGGCCGGGCACGCTCGGCCTCACCCTCGCCGCACTGCAGCGCTCGGCGACCCAGCTCACTTCTCTCGGAGAATATCCTGCAGATCTGGGCTTTCCCTTCTCGCTCTAGCGGAATGCCGTGGCCGGCGGCGCGGTGAGTTCGGGAATATGCTCGGGAGAAAGTGAGAGGTTCCCGACATGAAACTCAGCGTCTCCGCCGCGCTGGTCCGCGGCATCCTGATCGGTCTGCTCCTGTTCGGAGCGGTGTCGGCCTTCGCAGGGATGGTTCTCTGCTCCGGGTTCAACGGCGGCGGATTGCCGCTGGCCTACCTCGAGGGCACACCGTTCACGTCCTACTTCGTTCCGGGGCTCGTGCTCGGCGTTGTCGCAGGCGGTACCCAGCTCCTGGCGGCGATCGGCCTGCTGCGCCGCAAGGACTGGGCACTGATCGCGACCGTCGTTGCAGGTTTCGGCATGATGATCTGGATCTTCGTGGAGATCGCCCTGATCAGGCAGTACGCGGACCTGCAGACGATCTACTTCAGCCTCGGCGCACTCGAACTGATCGCCGTCTACGCCCTGCTGGGCCTCGCACCCGGCGTGGTGCGGGGTCTGGAGCCGATCCGGGAGCGAGTGGCCCGGTAGCTGCCGGTCAGCGGATGCGGGTGGCCTCGTTGTGCTCGACGAGCACCCAGGTCGCGCCCTCGTCGTTGGAGACCCAGCCCTCCCAGGAGTAGGCGTCCGCGGTGATGGACACGAAGTTCCAGCGGATCGGCCGGCCGTCGGTGCCGGTACCGTCCTGGCGCAGCCCGTTGCGGTGCGGGGTTGCCACGAGGTGGCAGTACTCGCCGATGGCGGGGGCGAAATAGCTGACCCGCCAGGCGCCCGCGTGCGGGTCGTAGACGCGCACGGCCATGGCCACGGTTTCCCGTCCGTCGGGATGCGTGTCGCTCACGGGGACATCGACGATCTCGACGTCCTGCACCGCACGCCCGTCGAGCACGAACTCGACGATCCAGGTGAACTGACGCTCGTGCCAGTCGCCGGTCGCTTCGTCGAGGCGTGAGCCCTTCGCGGCCCAGCTGCCGACGAGCTGGCCGAAGCGACGCATCCGGCCCGGGTATTCGGGCGTCGGGCCGGGCGCGATGAGCGCCTCGGCAAAACCGGGTACGGATGTCGTCGTCATGCTCCCGATTTTACCGGCCGCATGTTGCGCCCGTGTGAACCCGTCCTCTCGCTCTGGATCAGGACTTTTCCGGCGGGGGCGGAACGGGGGTTGCGGCTACTGCACGTCCGTCGTCGGGGCGATCGAGACATCCGTGCGGTGGAAGTTCTGGAAGGAGCGCGACGCCGTCGGCCCGCGCTGGCCCTGGTAGCGCGAGCTGTACTGGCTCGAGCCGTACGGGCGTTCGGCGGCCGAGCTCAGCTGGAAGAAGCAGAGCTGGCCGATCTTCATGCCGGGCCAGAGCTTGATCGGCAGGGTGGCCACGTTGCTGAGCTCGAGGGTCACGTGGCCGGTGAAGCCCGGGTCGATGAATCCGGCCGTCGAGTGGGTGAGGAGGCCGAGGCGGCCGAGCGAGCTCTTGCCTTCGAGGCGGGCCGCGATCGTGTCGGCGAGGCTGACCTTTTCATAGGTGGAGCCGAGCACGAATTCACCGGGGTGCAGGATGAACGGTTCGTCGTGGGGGATCTCGATCAGCCGGGTGAGTTCGGGCTGGTCCTCGGCCGGATCGATATAGGGGTACTTGTGGTTGTCGAACAACCGGAAGTACCGGTCGATGCGCACGTCGACGCTCGACGGCTGGATCATCTCCGGAGCGTAGGGCTCGAGCCCGATACGTCCCGCGTCGATTTCGGCCTTGATATCACGATCGGAGAGCAGCACGGGTCCAGCCTAACGGCGAGGACTTGATATGCTGGCACGGTTCCGGTGCAGGCACTGCCCGCGGCCGGACGCGCGGATGTAGTTCAATGGTAGAACTTCAGCTTCCCAAGCTGATAGCGCGGGTTCGATTCCCGTCATCCGCTCCGTGTCACTTCCCGACGTCACTTCCCGACGCCTCGTTTCCGGTATTCTCGACGCGGACTGAGGAGTACCTGTGACTGACCCCACCTTGCGAATGCCGGACACTGTTTTCCGGGCGGTGTTGGACCTGGGCGACCTGCCGTTGGAGGCTCCGCCGCTGCCGACCCAGTTCCGGAACCCGGTGCTGAACGCCGACTGGTTCGTCGACGGTGAGGGCGAGGCCGACGAAGAAGAGGTGGCTGTGTTCTCCCTCGGGTTCGAGGGCGGAGAGCTGCACCTGGAAACGACGCCTGACGGTGTCGAGCACCACTTCCATGGCGCCGACGGAGAAGAGACTGATCGCAGCCCGTGGCCGAAGCGGGAGACGAAGGAACTCGTGGCGTGGGCCCTGGCGCTCGTCAAGCACACTCTCCCTCTGCTCGAAGATCTCGCGGAGGACGCCGAAGAGGCCGCCGACTGGCACCACGAAGGACTTCGGGTCTACGCCCGCGACTTCGGGGCGGTGCCCCTGGAGATCGTGGACGTTGCCATTCCCGGCGAGCAGATGATGCTGCCCTGGCTGGGGTCCGGGCGCACAGACCATCTGCACACGGACGACGAGGCACGCAGCCTGATCCTCACCTGGAACCCGGAAGACGCGGACCCCGAGACGCCGATTGTGCGGGCGTGGCTCGATGCCGGCACGGGGGAACCGGTCTCCGAAGCGGTCGCCGGGGTCGACTGGGTTGCGGTCGGGCTCCCCGAGGAGGAAGTGCGCGCGTGGTTCGAAGCGTTCTACCTCAACCACGAGGTCCTCGACGACCCCGCCGAGCTCATCATGCGTGCCGCACTGAACCGGATCGCGGGCCTCGGCTAGGCCTGGCCGAAGCCAGAGCCCAAGCCGAGTGCCGCAGTTCAGGGCCGCAGGCCGGCGGCCTGGCGGGCCAGTCCTTCGATACGCGTCCAGTCGCCGACTTCAATGGCATCCAGCGGAGTGATCCACGTGCCGCCGATGCACCCAACGTTGGGAAGCGCGAGGTAGACGGGCGCGCTCGCGAGCGTGATCCCGCCCGTCGGACAGAACCGCGCTTCCGGCAGGGGCGCCGCGAGTGAGCGCAGCACCGCGTGGCCGCCGGACGCCTGGGCAGGGAAGAACTTCATCTCCGGGTGTCCGCGTTCGATCAGCCGCAGGACCTCCGACGCGGTCGCGGCTCCCGGCAGGTAGGGCAGACCGGATGCGTCCATCGCGTCGAGCAGGGCATCGGTCGACCCGGGAGAAATCAGGAACCGGGCCCCGGCCTCGGCGGCCCGACGCACGAGTTCCGGGTTGTTGACCGTTCCGGCGCCGATGACGGCGTCGGGCACCTGGTCGGCGATGGCACTGATCGCACGCAGTGCAGCCGGGGTGCGCAGCGTCACCTCGATAACCGGCAGGCCACCCGCCACGAGTGCCCGGGCCAGTGCCACCGCGCGGTCGGCATCCTCGATGACGACGACGGGGATCACGGGTGCGAGCTCGAGCAGCTGGGCTGCGTTCAGGGTGGACATCAGAGGACTCCTTCAAGTGTGTTGGTGATGACGCTGGCGCCACGGTCGGCCGGGCCGACCTGCCGGCGGAAGACCGAGAAGAGCTCCCGACCGGTGCCGGACCAGCTGACGTCGTCGAGCGCAGCACCGGTGATTTCGCGGGCCGCGAAGACGTCGTCGTCGAGGAGGACGTCGAGGGTGCCCGCCGTCGCGTCGAGGCGTACGAGGTCGCCATCGCGGATGCGGCCGATCGGACCGCCCGCTGCGGCTTCGGGGGTGAGGTGGATGGCGGCCGGGATCTTTCCCGACGCGCCGGACATCCGCCCATCGGTGACCAGAGCGACCTGATAGCCGCGATCCTGGAGGATGCCGAGCGCCGGGGTGAGCTTGTGCAGCTCGGGCATTCCATTTGCGGACGGGCCCTGATACCGAATCACGGCCACGAGATCCCGGTCGAGCTCACCGGCTTCGAACGCTGCGAGGAAGACGTGCTGGTCGTCGAACACCACCGCGGGCGCCTGGATGACGTGGTGTTCGGTCGCCACCGCGGCGACCTTGATGACCGCACTGCCGAGATTGCCGTCCAGGATCCGGAGTCCGCCGTTCGGCGCGAAAGGCGCTGAGGCGGGCCGCAGCACGTCCGTGTCGAGGCTCTCGGTCGGTCCCGGGCGGTAGCTCAGGGCGTTTCCGTCGAGCACCGGCTCCCGGCGATAGGCGTCGAGTCCCGCGCCGGCAACGGTGCGGACGTCGGGGTGCAGCAAGCCCGCGTCGAGGAGCTGGCCGATCAGGAACGCCGTGCCCCCGGCGGCGTGGAAGTGGTTGATGTCGGCAGGGCCGTTGGGGTAGATGCGGACAAGCAGGGGAACGACCTCGGACAGGTCCGCGAAGTCCTGCCAGGTGAGCTGGATCCCCGCGGCGGCCGCGATTGCCGGGAGGTGCAGCGCGTGGTTGGTCGACCCTCCGGTGGCAAGCAGGGCAACGACGCCGTTGATGATCGACCGCTCGTCCACCACGCGTCCGATCGGGGTGTACCGGTCTTTCAGCTCGGTCAGCGCGACCACCTGGCGGGCCGCGGCGGCGGTGAGGGCCTCGCGCAACGGGGAGTCCGGGCTGACGAAGCTCGCGCCGGGAAGGTGGAGTCCCATGACCTCCATCAGCATCTGGTTGGAGTTCGCCGTCCCGTAGAAGGTACAGGTGCCTGCGGAATGGTACGACGCCGTCTCGGCCTCGAGAAGTTGCTCGCGGTCGGCCAGGCCTTCGGCGTAGAGCTGGCGGATGCGGCTCTTTTCCTTGTTCGGAATCCCGGAACTCATCGGTCCGGTCGGCACCAGGATGGCCGGGAGGTGACCGAAGGCCAGCGCGCCGATGACCAGGCCTGGCACGATCTTGTCGCAGACGCCGAGCAGCAGCGCTCCGTCGAACAGGTCGTGGGCCAGCGCGACGCCGGTCGCCATGGCGATCAGATCGCGGCTGAACAGCGACAGCTGCATGCCGTCTCTGCCCTGGGTGATGCCGTCGCACATCGCGGGCACGCCGCCCGCGACCTGCGCGATGCCGCCGGCCTTCCGGACGGCGTCTTTGAGGATCGCCGGGTAGGCCGCGAACGGCTGGTGCGCGGAGAGCACGTCGTTGTACGAGGACACGATCCCGATGTTCGGCTTCACGAAGGCGCGCAGCGCCGCCTTGTCCTGCTGGCCGGTGGCAGCGAACCCGTGGGCGAGGTTCGCGCAGCCCAGGCGACCGCGGGTCGGTCCCTGCTCCGCGGCGGCATCGATCCGGGCGAGGTACCTGGCCCGGCTCTGTGCGCTGCGTTCGATGATGCGGCGCGTGACCGCTTCGACGACCGGGTGCATGGCCACGGTGGTGTTCGGCGTCCGGGCGGTCGACTGTCCTGATGTGGCCGCACCGGGTGCGGACGAGCCTGCGGCCGGCCGCAGGCCGAGCATCGTGACGATCCTGGCGGCCTCCTCGGCGGGCGGTCTCGCCGCGTCGATCAGGATGCCGCGCTCGTCGGAATCCAACGGCTCCAGGGTGTCCAGCTGCGAATCGAGAAGACTGGCCGGCATGTAGTGGTCGAGTCGGGCAGACATCCGTGCGCCGAGCAGGTCCTTTGAGCCGACGAGGTGCACGAAGATCACGTTCTGCTCGCGCAGCACGTCCCGATACTTCTTCTTCAGCGCCGAGCAGGTGACGATGCCGGGGAGGTCGGCCGTGGTGTGCTCGACGATCCAGGACGACACGGTGTCGAGCCAGGGCCAGCGGTCCTCGTCGGTGAGCGGAGTGCCCGACGCCATCTTGGCCACGTTCGCCGCGGGGTGCAGATCGTCGCCCTCGACGAAGTCCCACCCGAGCTGGCTGGCGAGGAGAGCGGCTACGGTCGACTTGCCCGAGCCGGAAACCCCCATCATGACCAGGACGGGTTGCGGGCCGGGCACGCCGACAGGGGTGTGCGGGTCGCTGCTGACGCGGGCTGGTGGGGTTGCGTTCGTCAGTCCGGGTGGTGTGGATGAGTACATCGTCGTCCTCTCGCGAGGACGCTTCGGCGCGACCTCATTGTCAGGCCCAGGTCACCGCGCTCCGCTGGCGCGGGCACAGCGAGGTTGACGCTGAATTTCATTAATCAGATTAATCTGATTAATCAGATATTGCGAGTGTGGCACTCCGGGAGAGAGCCGTCAAGTCGAGGCGTGCGTGGCCCGCACGCGGCGCGGACCCGGTGAGCGCGGCGCTTCACCTCGACCCGGCGCGCTTCCCTGCTATCGTGCGTGGATGATGACCGAGGGGTTCACGATTCGCCGCACGACGGCGGCAGACTGGCGCGAGATCCGGGAACTTCGACTGGAGATGCTCCACGACACGCCCCTCGCCTTCGGGGAGACCTTCGACGCCGCGCTCGCCCACGACGAGGCCGAATGAACCATGCGCGGAGCGCGCGGCACCCATGAGCATTCGATCGTCGTCGTGGCGATCGCGCCCTCTGGGCGCTGGGTCGGGACGATGGGCGGCTACGTTCCCGACGAGGCGACGGGTGCGCTGCTCGTCGGTGTCTACGTCGCGCCGGACTACCGCGGCGGGGCGGCCGGCGTTACGGATGCTCTCCTGTCGCGCATCGAGGACTGGGCGCTCACGGAATCGGGTCGGCTCACGTTGCACGTGCACGAGCACAACGACCGCGCCCGCGCCGCCTACGAGCACCGCGGCTTCGCGGCAACCGGCGTGACCGCGCCCTACGACCTCGACCCGACGACCCGGGAACTCGAGATGGTCAAGCAACTCACAACGTCCTAGGAGGGGTCGCATCATGAGGATCGTCGTAGCCGGGGCGACCGGCACCGTCGGCAGGCACGTCGTTGCGGTCGCCCAACGCCGTGGTCACGAGGTCGTCCCGCTGTCACGGTCAACCGGGCAGGACGTCAGCACCGGCGTCGGACTCGACGCGGCGCTCACGGCAGCGGATGCCGTGATCGACGTCACGAGCGTGGCGAGCACCTCAGCCGCAGCATCCGTCGAGTTCTTCGGCGCGGCGACCAGGCACCTGCTCGCCGCGGAAGTGCGCCAGTCGGTGGGACACCACGTGGCGCTGTCCATCGTCGGAATCGACTACCTACCGCTCGGGTATTACGCCGGGAAGGTCGAACAGGAGCGCCTCGTCACCGCCGGGCCGGTGCCGTTCAGCATCCTGCGAACCACCCAGTTCCACGAGTTCGCGCGGCAGGTGCTCGGTCGCGCGTCGTTCGGCCCGATCGCCCTGGTCCCCGCCGGACTGCTGCGTCCGATCGCGGCCGTCGACGTGGCCGACGCCCTCGTTGCGATCGCCGACGGCACCGAGCGGGGACGTCACCGCGACCTGCGCGGGCCGCGGGATGAGATCCTCCTCGGCATGGTGCGCAAGGTCATCCGGGCCGACGGGCGACGGATGCCGGCACTCGGGGTGTCCCTTCCCGGCGCGTACTGGCGCGGAATGCGTTCCGGGGTGCTGCGCGGCACCGGGGACGAGGGCGAGGCTCCCACGACATTCGACGAGTGGCTGACCGGCGAACGGTCGTCCTAGTCCTGGGCCGCACTCTCTGGAACCGGAGCGACCCGGTCTTCACTGGAACGGCAGCCGGCCCGGCTTCGACCACTGTCCGCCCGGCTAGCGCCGAGCCAGGGCAGCGATGAACCCGCCGACGAACGAATCGCCCAGTCCGATGGTCGTCGGCGCGGCGACGGTGAGCGCGAACGCGGGCAGGCACCGGACGGTGTGCCCCATCCGGTCCTCGAGATCGGAGGCGAACCGAGTACCGGGCACGCTGGGCATCCGGTTGTCGACTTCCCGGTAGTCCCGCTCGGTGAAATCGTCCCCATAGCAGTATCGCGTGCTCGCCATCGTGATGCCGCCCTGGAGGCTCGCGCCATAGGAGGCGGCGAACTCGCCCAGGGCGAGAGACCAATACTTCGTGTGCACGACCAGGGTCGCGGCGGGGATCAGCCGCTGCAATTCCCGGAGCGCCTCGGCCACCTCGTCGACGGCCAGGAGGTCGACGGGGCGTCCCAGGTATGCCTGCATTTCGTCCTCGTTCATGCTGTACACGTCGATCACCCCGATGAGCGCGTCGCGCACGTACCGGCTCATCGCCGGGACATGGAATCCGGCGTCCTCGTAATAGACGACTGCTGTTACCGGCAACTGCTGCATGTGCCGCAGGATGTCCACCAACCGTTCTTGGAGCAGGTCCGTGTCCTGGATGACGTTGAACCCCGAGATCAGGAACACCTCGGCATCTCGGAGCACCTCTCCGAGAGCGTTGCTCAACAGCAGCTGTTCGTTCGGTGGATCATTGGCGTAGATGACCCGATTCGGGTGCGGCGCACGCAGGTCGATGTCGCCGGCCTGGACGCGCGCGCCCGCGTTGAACTGCACGATGAGATGCGGATCGGTCGTGTCGTGGTCTGCGCTGCAGAGGTAGGCGCATCCCGCGGGGAGCAGCCTGCGAACGTGATCGTCGATGCTGATCAAGTGAACAGTGCTCTCGATGCCGAGCGCCTGCATCGCCATCGCGGCGCGCACGCACGTGCCGCCCAGGGTGATCCTTCTATCGAACCGGGCGGCGAACGTCTCCACGATGTCGGAGGAGGCGACGAATCGCTCTCCTCCGGCACCGCCCTCGAGGAAGGCGAGCAACGTGACGACGAGGTCCCGCTCGCTCATGACCGGGATCGAGGCATCCAGCTCCGACGCGCGAATGGAGTACTCGCGGATGAGGTGCTCGATCACCCGGGAGTCCCAGGCGATCTCGTAGTCGACGGTTCCGCCGAGCCCCAACACCAGTTTTTCGCGCATGGAGATATGTGCCATTCGATTAGTAGAGTGCTGCTTTTCCGGCCGCATTGAACAGGTCGATCTTCTGCGCCGCGGTGATCTTCATGGCGGCGACGCACGGCGGCTGGATCGTGTTCGGCTCCCGCACACCCGGGTCGGCAAGAACCTCCCGCATCTTGGAGTGGTACGACGATTTGATGTCGCTCGAGATATTGATCTTATTGATTCCCAGCCGCACGGCCTCCCCGATTTCCTGGTCCGGGTTGTTGGATCCGCCATGAAGGACCAGGGGGATGCCGACCTTGCCGGTGATCTCGCGGAGCAGGTCCAGCCTGAGCTCTGGCTTCATGCCTGCGGGATAGATGCCGTGGCTCGTGCCGATGGCAATGGCCAGGCTGTCCACGCCGGTGGATGCGATGAACTTCACCGCGTCGTCGGGATCGGTGAAGATGATGGTCGCCGTGCCGTCTTCGGCCTCGCTGTCCGTCTTGCCGATCGTGCCGAGCTCACCCTCGACCGAGATGCCCACGGCATGCGCGGCATCGACGACCCGCTTCGTGATCGCCACGTTATCGGCGAACGGGAGCAGCGATCCGTCGATCATGACGGATGTGAAGCCGCTCTGGATGGCCACGAGCACCTGCTCGTAGGTCGCCCCGTGGTCCAGGTGGATGGTGACGGGTACGGTCGAGCGGTGAGCGCGCGCAATGATCGCGGGAAGCATGTCGACGCCGATGTGGCTCAGTTCGTCCGGGTGGATCGCAATGATCAGCGGGGAATTCTTCTCCTCGCTGATCTCGAAGAGGCCGTTCATCATCGCGTAGTCGCTGACGTTGAACGCCGGGACAGCGAAGTCGTTCGCATTCGCGACGGCCAGAAGGTCGATTCCATTCATTAACATGCGGTGGTTCTCCTTGGTTGGGGTGAGACGAGAGGGAAAAGGCAGACGCGGCTAGTTCTTGACCGCTCCTGCAGTCATGCCGCCGATGAAGAAGCGTTGGAAGAAGAGGAAGAGGAGCAGGACCGGGATGCACCCGAGGATGCTCATCGCCATCATCTGGTTCCACTCGTAGGAGTTCTGGCCCATGAGCAACTGGATGCCGATGGGCACGGTACGCATGTCCTGGGTGCGAGTCAGGGTCAGCGCGAAGAGGAACTCGTTCCACGAGATCATGAAGGTGTAGATACCCACCGAGACGATGCCCGGGATGGATATCGGCACGAGGATGCGCCAGAGCGCTCCCATCGCACTCGCCCCATCGACCCGGGCTGCCTCGTCCAGTTCCTTGGGCAGGGTGTTGAAGTAGCCGGTCATCATGATGATCGCGTAGGGCAGCGTGAACACCATGTAGGTGAGGATCAAGCCCAGGTAGGTGTTGTACAGGCCCAGAGTCACCATCAATCCGAAGTACGGAATGAGGAGCGTGATGGGCGGGACGCCCTGCACGCTCACGATGATCATGTTCAGGGGTTTCTTGAAGCGGAACTCGAACCGGCTGAAGGCATACGCCGCCAGGATGGCGATGAGGAGCGTGAGCACCGTCACGGACAGGGACACCACGTAACTGTTGATGAAGAACCGCACCTTGGTGGGGTCGGTCAGGATCGACGTGTACGCATCCCAGGAGAAGTTGTCCGTGATCAGTTTCGGCGGCGAGGCGAAGATCTCGGTATTCGACTTGAACGAGCTCGACGCCATCCACACCACCGGGAATCCGGCGAACACGGCGCCGATCAGCAGGCCGATGAACAGCCCGGCCTTCTTCACCAGGCGAACGCGTCTTTGGGTCGCAGCCATATCACTCCCGCGCTTTCTGGTATCGGGCATAGACGTATGCGAGGACTGTCGACACGACCAGGAGCAGGACGGCACTCGCGGAGGCCTGGGAGAACTCGTAGTTGCTGAAGGCCAGCTTGTACGTGAATGTGCTCAGCATCTCCGTTGCGTTGATGGGCCCACCGCCGGTGGTCATCCAGATCAGCGCGAACTGCTGCGACGTCCAGATGACGTCGAGCAGGGACATGCTGATGATGATGGGCTTGAGCTGGGGCAGGGTCATGTGCCAGAACTGCTGGAGCGCTGAAGCCCCGTCCACCTTGGCTGCTTCATAGAGGTCCGTCGGAATTCCCTGCAGGCCGGCCAGGAGGCTGACCATGTAGAACGGGTACCCGGCCCAGATGTTGATGAACGTGACGGCCAGAAGCGCCGTTCCCGGTGTCGACAGCCACTCGATGCCGGTGGGAGTGATCCCGAGGCCGACCAGAACATAGTTGATAACGCCGTTCGGGTTGAGCAGGAGCCGCCAGAGGATGGCGATGATGGCGACCGTGAACAGCCAGGGCAGCACGTAGATCACCCGGAAGAGCCCGGTGGTGAGATTGCTGAGTAGTTTCGTATTGAGCATCATCGCGAACAACAGGCCGAGCACGAGGTGTGCGATCACGCTGACGATGGTGAAGATCGCCGTATTGAGTACGGCAGTCGGCAAGACGCCGTTGGTGAGGACCTTGACGTAGTTGTCCAGCCCGACGAACTCCGGATGCTTGTTGGTGATGACGTTGTCCATGACGGAGTAGCCCATGACCATGGCGATCGGGACGAACATGAGGATGAAGAGCAGGGCCGCCGTCGGGGAGATGAATCCGTACGGCGTGAGCCTGCCGGTCAGCGACTTTGCCGCGGTAGTCCGCTCAGCACCTGTGGTGCGTGTTGTTCTCAAGACGTGATCCCTCCTTGAGTTTGGGTGGCCGCGTCAGGCACGAGTCCTGACGCGGCCACGCGAGGCTGAGTTGTCTCCGACTGGCTAGAACTTCGCGGTCCAGGCCCCCTGGGCTTTGGTCAGCATGTCGTCGACAGACTGGGTCCCGGTCAGCGCGCCCTGGAACTGCTCGTCAAAGTCACGCATCAGCTGTTCCGCGACCGGGAGACCGACGAACTCGTTGACGGGTGTGCCGCTCTTGTAGATGTCGAATGCCGTCTTGAAGAGCGGGTCGGTTCCGGTGAAGTCCGGAGTGGAGCTGGTGTTCCCGGGGAAGGCGTGGGCGAGAGTGGACAAGGTGGAGTTGGTCTTCTCACTCATCAGGAACTGCACGAGCTTCCAGGCCTCCGCCTTGTGCTTTCCGGTGTCGGAGACACCGATGCCCCACGACGCGTATGGGATGCCGCGCTTGCCGGTGAAACCGTCCGCCGCGGGAATGGCGGAAATGCTGAACTTGAGGTTCGGGTTCTTCTCCCGGATGCTCGTGACGTGCGACAGGGAGTCGATCATCATGCCGACCCGGCCGTTGGTGAATTCCTCCACCTTGTCCTGTTCCGTCATGGTGAGGGAACCGGGGGCGATGACGCCCTTGTCCCAGAGGTCCTTCACGTAATTGGTCGCGCTCTTCACCGCGGCGTTCGTGAGGTCCGGGGCTCCGTTCTTGAGCATGCTGCCACCGGATGCCCACGCCCAGGACATGACGTCATTCTGGATTCCGTTCGGCGCCTGGAGGGAAAGCGGGAGGACCCAACCCTTGGCGTCCCCGGTCTTGGTGACAGCTTCGGCCGCCGCGGTGAACTCGGTGCGGTTGGTGGGCGGTGCCGTGACGCCGGCCTTGGCCAACAGATCGTCGTTGGTGAACATGGGATAGACGAAGTTGAGCACCGGGATCATGAAGGTCGAGTCCTTGATCTTGACCTGGCTGGCCAGCTGGCTCTCGTCGTACCCGGCGTCCTTCATCAGCTGGGAGAGGTCGGCGAGCGCGCCCTGCTTGGCGAAGTCGCTCACCCAGGCCCCGTCAAGTCCCACAACGTCGGACATAACTCCCGAGGCCGCGCCGGCAACCGTCTGGTCCTTGGTTGCCGCGTACGGCGCGCTGAGCAGCTTGACCGTAATGTTCGGGTTCTCCGTCTGAAATTCGTCCATCAGGGTGCGCAGTGCACCAGCGGGCAGTTCCGGCTCCCACCACTGGGAAAACTCCAGCGTGACCTTCTCGTTCGGATCCGCAGTCGCGGTGACCGAACTACTGGTGCTGCACCCGGTGATGAGGGTGACGGCCATTCCTGCGACGACAAGAGGGACGACAGCCCTCCGGACCATAGCGCCTTTGCTATTCATGGTTCTCCATTCCAAGTTTTGCTGTGTTCTGCTGTTGTATGCGCTTTTCTGCGCCTTGTTGCATGATAGTAGCGGAGTGAATTGCCGATCGTCAAGCATACAAATGCACCAATTTGTACGCGCCAACACCCTGATTTCGCCGGATTCACCGGTCGAGCCGACCAAGTCGGAGTCACTCATGCATGCAGGGTCATGCGTGAAACTCCGGAATTGGCCCGATGAAATCAACAAAGCACGGAACGAAAATGCAAGAAAATGCTAATATCAGGCATGTCCCCTTCCCCGGCCCCGCGTTCGAACCGGCCCGATCAGGCCGCCCGCCTGCCCGCGGGACGCAAGGCCGATCTCGCCCTGTACGTGTCAGAAGCAGGTCAGGTCACGGTCGGGGCTCTCGCGGAGCACTTCGGAGTCTCGGCCGACACCATCCGAAGGGACCTCGACCAGCTCGATGCCGACGGGGTACTGGTCAGGACCCACGGCGGAGCGGTCAGCCAATCGGTCATGGAAACGACGGAGAAGAAACTTGACCTCCGGTTGCGGTTGCAGACATCCGCGAAGGACAAGATCGGCGCCCTGGCGGCCGGACTCGTGCAGGACGGCTCCGTCATCATGATCAACGCCGGCACGACGACGCTGGCAGCGGTGCGCCACCTGGACAAGCACCGCAACCTGACGGTGGCCACCAACAACCTCCGTATTCCGATCGAGATGCCACCGGATGTCTGTCGTGACCTCTATGTCTTCGGCGGCGCCGTGCGCCTCAGCGGCCAGTCGACCATCGGACCCGTCGGGTTTCAGTTCGCGGGCAGCGGGAATGACCTCGATGTGCGCTGCGACCTGGCCCTGATTTCGGTGGGGGCCGTCTCCGCCGATGGCGGATACTCGACGAGCAACCTCGCCGAGGCGGTCATGATGAGCGAGATGGTCGCCCGGGCTTCGCGCGTCGCGATCCTCGCGGACTCAACGAAATTCGGGCGTCAGCTTTTCGCCCAGGTCGCCGAGCTGGGCCGGGCTGACTACTTCATCACCGACCAGGCCCCGCCGCCCGACCTGGCCAAGGCCTTCCGGAAGAGCAATGTGGAAGTGCTGACTCCGCCGCCCGGCTCACCGGACAAACCCGACCTGCGACAGGCCCCCTGAGGCTCGTCTCTCGTTCGGCGGACAGACCCGTCAGGCCCGGCAGGCCGCAGCGTGCCCGCCGGCTAGCCGAGCAGGGCGCGGAGCCCGACGAGCGCGGTGAGCTGGTGCTCATAGATCGGCGCGCTCCCCGCGGACACGTCATCGCCGCGGCCGACGTGGAACGGGTTGATGCGCACGATCGGGATGTCGTACCGGGAGTGCAGGTCCCAGGTCAGGTTGCGCAGGTTCATCACGGTGAGGCCGACCCCGATCTCGAGGATGACCGTGCTGCCGGGGTCCTCCGCTGCGAGGGGGCGCTGGTAGTCGAGGAAGTCGTCCTCCTGGAGTTCGTTCGCGGCGTTGTTGAACCAGTAGTCGTCGAAGAAGAGCACGTTCGGCCGGGCAAGGCTCCCGCAGGTGGGACAGAAGGTGGTGGCAAGCGTCGGGTCGACGGTCGGGAAGACGCCGTGCGCCTCCGGTTCGGCCAGGCACTGGGAGCGATCGTAGGCGCCGTGGATCTCGAGGAGCTTCTCGGCAGGGAAGCCGTGGTCGGTGAAGGCGGTATCGACGTTGGAGGTGAGCACGAAGGAGTCCTTCGCGGCGGCATCCAGCCAGTCCTGGAGCACGAAGTACGGGTCGGCGGGCCGGGAAGGTTTCTCCGATTCGCGCATCTCCCGCCAGGTCTCGCGGAAGAACGCGGCCTGCTGGTCGGGTTCCTCGAGCCAGAGCGGCGCGCAGGAATGCTCGAGGTTGGTGTGGCCGTAGTGCGAGACGGTGTCACCGTATGCCGCGTTGTCCCCGGTCCAGTAGACGGGCGTCCCGATGTCGGCGCTCATCCCGGCGCCGGCGATCACGATGACCCGCTGCGCCCGCGCGAGCAGTGCGCGACTCGGGGCGAGCGGGGTGTGCAGAACGGATGCTGCAGGTTGGGCGGACGGGACGGGCACGGAGTATCTCCAGCTGCGGCCCTATTCGACGGCCGCCCTTCCATTGTGCGCCTCAGGACAGCGGCCGGATGAGTGCCGGGTCCTGCCGTTCGGCGTCGGGCATCCGCACGCTGTTCACCCGCCGGGACACGGGGTAGCTCTCGATGTGGGCCGCAACGGCGCTGGACGTTCGGTCGAGCAGGTCGAGCAGGTGATTCGGGTCGGTGAGCTTCCCCGGTCTGAGCCACTCGTCCCACACATTCCGTTCGAGGAATGCGGGCATCCGGTCGTGGATCTCGCCCGAAGCGTCGCGGGCCTCCCTCGTGATGATCGTCATACTGTGGGACCAGGAGTCGTCACTCTCCTTGCGCGCCGCGTAGAGTCCGGCCGCTGCGAGGAGCCCGTCGCCGTGGATGAAGTGCGGCTGCTTGCCGTCTGGGAGGTCCTCCCACTCGTAGTAGCCCGTCATCGGGACGATGCACCGGCGCGAATCGAAGGCCGTGCGGAACATCCCGTTGGTGGCAACGGTCTCGAGGCGCGCATTGATCGGCGCGGGTCGTTTGCCGCCGGTCGACCAGGCCGGCGTGAGCCCCCAGGTCGCCGCGTCAACCTCGCGGGTGATCGTTCCGTCGTGTTCCCACTCGCGCACCACGGGAACCCGATCGGTCGGCGCGATGTTGTACGACGGCCGCCAGTCCCGAAAGTCGCCGCCGGTCGCGACGAACTCCTGGATCAGATCGTCGGTGTCCTTGTCCATCGCGAAGCGTCCGCACATGTGCTCAGGGTATTCCGGCAGGTGCGTCCTGACAATCGCGCCGCTAGGCTGTGCGAATCCGGCAATCGCATCTCTGGAGGAGTCGCCATGGGTCTCTTTTCGCCCGGTTTCATGGGCCGTCGCCGCGAACCCGTCCCCGGGCTGCCGCCGGGACAGCACCTCGTCACGGACTTCCCGGTACTCTCGATCGGACCCACCCCGCGGGTGTCCACCGAGGAGTGGCGCTTCAGCATCACGAGCGAGTCCGGGCTGATGACCACCTGGACCTGGGACGAGTTCCAGGCGCTGCCGCAGGAAGACGTGACCGTCGACATCCACTGTGTGACGAGCTGGTCGAAGTTCGGCACCGGCTGGCGCGGCGTCTCCCTCGACACGCTGCTCGAGGGCGTCGACACCGGGGCCGGGTTCGCGATGGCCCGCAGTTACGGCGGGTACACGACCAATGTGCCGCTCGACGAGCTGCGCGGCGGCAAGGCCTGGGTGGCGCACCAGTTCGACGGCGCCCCGCTGGCTCCGGAGCACGGCGGCCCTGCCCGGCTGCTCGTGCCCGCGCTGTACTTCTGGAAGAGCGCGAAGTGGGTGCGGAGCATTGAGCTGTCGACCCGCAACGATCCCGGTTTCTGGGAGCAGAACGGGTACCACATGCACGGCGACCCCTGGCGTGAAGAACGGTACTGGTGAGCGACGTCCCGGCGAGCGCCGCCCGTTCCACGTGGAACGCATCGGACTGGCACGACGCCCTGGTCGTCGAGGCCTACGCCGAAACCCCGACGGCCCGCACGATCCGGATGCGGCTGCCCGCCTCAGCCGCCCTGCCCCAGCTGCCCGAGCTCGTCGCGGGCCAGCACATCGACGTTCGCCTGACCGCACCGGACGGGTACACCGCCGTGCGCTCGTACTCGCTCGCCTCGGCCGCACCGGGTGGGGTTCTCGAGATCACCGTTGAGGAACTCGACGATGGCGAGGTCTCGCCGTATCTCGTGCGCGGCCTCGATGTCGGCGACCGGCTCGAGATCCGCGGACCGATCGGCGGCTGGTTCGTCTGGCGCGAGGAGGAACCCGCGCCGGTGCAGCTCATCGCCGGCGGCTCCGGCGTCGTTCCGCTGATGGCCATGATCCGCGCCCATGAGGCGGCCGCGCACCCGGCTCCGTTCCGCCTGCTCTACTCGGTGCGCTCACCGGAGATGGCGTACTACCGCGCCGAACTCGAGGAGCTCGCCCGGGTCTCCCCGCGCTTCGACCTCGACTGGGTGTACACCCGGCGTGCCCCGAGCGGATGGCCCCACGCACCCGGCCGCCTTGACGTCACCGGCCTCGCGGCGAGCGTTCAGACCCTCGGCACCAGCGCGCTCACGTTCGTGTGCGGCGCGACCCCCTTTGTCGAGTTCGTGGCGGACGCCCTCGTGCGGGCTGGCCGGGATCCCGCCCGGATCCGGACCGAGCGGTACGGCGGCGCGGACGGCGCCTGACGTTTCCGCGCCCCCGCGCCCCTGCGCACGCGCTCAGTCGGAGATTTTCGCGACACGCCGCATCCGCCGACCGGCCCAGCGGCGTTTCGCGAGAATCTCCGACTGAGCCGGCTCAGCCGACGGCGCTCGAGACGAACAGCACAGCCTCGCTCGCGACGAGGTCGTCGAGCTCGAGCACCCGGTCGAGGTCGTGCCCGGCCGCGAGCGCCGCGGCGTGCTGCTCGGGCGTCTGGGGCGCGAGGCGCCCCTGCATGAATCCGCCGAGTGCCCGCACGGCGCAGGCCGCGATGATGCCCTCGGGTGTCCCACCGATGCCGACGACGACGTCGACGTCGGTCCCTGAGGTCGCGGCCGCGACGGCGGCGACGATATCGCCCTCTCCGACGAGCCGGAGCTCGGCGCCGGTCGCGAGGATCTCGGCGATGAGCACCGCGTGACGGGGCTTGTCGAGCACGACGACGACGAGGTCGCTCACGGCGACCCCGGTGACGGCGGCGAGCCTGGCGAGGTTCTCGGCGATCGGGCGGCGGATGTCGACGACCCCGTGGCCGGCCGCGCCGCAGATGAGCTTGTCCATGTAGAAGACGTCGACGGGATCGAACATCGTGCCGCGGGGGGCGAGCGCGATCACGCAGATCGAGCCGGGGAGACCGGAGGCCGCGAGGCGGGTGCCGTCGAGCGGGTCGACGGCGACGTCGCAGAGCGGGGCGCCGCCCTGGCCGAGCGCCTCGCCGTTGGCCAGCATCGGGGCCGCATCCTTTTCGCCCTCGCCGATGACGACGGTGCCCTCGAACGGAGCATCGGCGAGCACGTCCCGCATGGCCGTGACGGCGGCGTCGTCGATGGCGATCTTGTCGCCCCGGCCGAGCCAGGGCAGGCAGGCCGCCGCGGCGGCATCCGTCGCCTCACGCACGCGGGCGACGAGGGCGGCGGGATAGGAGTGCGCGCCGAGCACGACGGCGCCGGAACCGGAGCCACGGGGGATGCCCGTCGGCTCGATTTCCGGCTCGGCGGAGGGACGGACGGGGACGGGTGTACCGGAGACTGGAATGGCGTCAGCCTAACTCTTCCGTGTTACGAACGCGGGTCACGAGCTCGCCAGCGCCCTGCCGTCGGCGTCGAGGTAGTCTCGCCAGGACCGCTTCGGCGCCCAGCCGAGCAGGCGCTGCGCCTTCGCGCTCGAGATGCCCGAGGCATCCGGGCGGGAGAGGGGCCGCAGCGGGATCGTGTCGCCATAGTGCTCGTGCAGGATCGCGGCGAAGTCGCGCCCGCCTGCAGTGTCCGGCGCGGCGATGTAGAACACCTCATGGCCGGGCAGCTCCGATTCGGCGGCGAGCACGATGGCGTCCGCGAGGTCGTATGCATCGGTGTAGCTCCACAGGTTGCCGCTGGCCAACGCGGCGTCGCGCACGAGCGGCCCGAGGTTCTGCTCGTAGTTGTCCTCGTTCTGCACCCAGCTCGGCCGCAGGGAGATGCACCGGATGTCCGAACGTGCGACGGCGGCATCCATCAGCTGCTCCCCGAAGAGTTTGGTGAGCGCGTACGGGTCCTGCGGGTGCGCCGGGTGGTCCTCGTCGACGGGCGCATACTCAGGCAGGAAGCCGCGCTCGGCGAACAGGAATCCCGGCACCGTCTCGCTCGAGATGTTCACGAAGCGCGGCACGCCGAAGCGGACGGCGGCCTCGAGAACGTTGAAGGTCGCCATCAGGTTGGTGCGGAACACGACGTGGGCGGGATTCGCGGTCGGGTCCGGGATCGCGGCGGTGTGCACGACAGCGTCGGCTCCGCGGATCACGGCGAAGGCCTCACCGGCATCCGTCAGGTCGGCCATCTGGTAGCGCGCCGCGCCCTCCACCGCCCGCTCGAAGACCGGGCGGGCGAGGTCGACCCCCGTCACGTCGTGGCCGGCTGCGAGCAGCGCCTGGACGGCGGCCCGACCGACTTTTCCGTTGGCACCGGTGACGACAACCTTCATGAGCGCTCCCTTGCTGAACGTGGTGAAAGCCTCACGCTACCGCGCCGGGGCCTGCCGGCTCCGCTCAGACGCCAATGTCGCGCTGGCGCAGCACGAGTGCCGTCACCGCCGCGACGAGCAGGGAACCGCCGTAGAACGCGAGGAGCGCAAGCGGCGGGGCCCCGTTCGTCATCGGGTAGTTTCCGAACGCCCAGTAGTAGGGCGAGAGCCCGTGCAACCACTCGAGGTCGGCGCTCTGGTTGCCGAGGGCGTTGAAGACGTAGCCGACGACCGCGACGAACGCTCCGGCACCGATGCCCCACACCTTGCGGCCCGTGAGCGCGCCGCCGAGCATCGCCACACTGCCGCAGAGCAGCACGAGGCCCGCGAAAAGCAGGCAGGTCTGGGCCAGGTACCCGACGTCGATGCCGAGCTGGCTCGGGCCGTTGAGGAGCGCGATGAGCACGAACATCAGGGCGGTGATCAACAGGACCTTCAGCACGAGCGCCGCGAACCGCTCCACGACCACCTGCACCCGGGTGACGCCGTGGGCGAGGGTCAGCTCGAGCTGGCCGGATTCCTCGTCGCCGCCGAGCATGGCCGCGCCCCAGCCGATCGAGGCGATGCTCATCAGCAGGAACCCGATCAGGCCGAAGACCGTCGCCTGGGTGTAGCCGGCCCCGGTGCTGATCTGGTCGTAATTGAGGGTACGGATCAGGGCCCGCGGCAGGGAGTCGATGAGCTTCTGCATCTCGGACGTGCCGATCATGCTCGGGTAGAGCGGCAGGTAGAGGAAGATCGCCGCCGCGATGCCGATTCCCCAGCCGAGCAGGGCTCGCCGGCCGTCTGCGAACGCCTTGCCGAAGATCGGCAGGGGCGCACGGCGGACATCCGTCTCCGTGGACGCGGTCATTTCGGTTCCTTCCTTTCCGCTCGGGACCCGCGGGCGGTTCGGGTCGCCCGGGAGGCCCTGTGCGACTCTGCGGAATCCTCCGGCGCGGTGTAGAGCGCGAGCACGGATTCCTCGAGGTCGGGTTCCTCGAGAACGAGATCCGTGAGGTCGAGCGTGGAGACGGCCTGGATGAAGGGCTGGATCGCACCCTCGAGGGTTGCGGTCGCCTCGGTGGCTGCGGCCCCAGCGGGGCTGGTGACGGCCATGCAGACGAGCCCGGCCATGCCGTCGAGCCGGCCCAGCCGCTCGGAGAGGTCGGCGGGGCGGATGCCGGTGGCCGTCATCCGCAAGTGACGCACGGCCGTTTGGCGCAGTGCCTCGACACTCGCGACGGTGATGATGCGCCCGTCCCGGAGGATCGCGACCTCGTCGGCGGCCTGCTGGATCTCGCTGATCACATGCGAGGACAGGAATACGGTCTGGCCGGCGTCGCGGGCCTCCTTGACGAGCAGCAGGAACTCCTGCTGCATCAGGGGGTCGAGCCCGCTCGTCGGTTCGTCGAGCACGAGGAGTTCCGGCTCGTGCATGAACGCCTGCACGATGCCGAGCTTCTGCTTGTTGCCGCGGGAGAGCTTGCGCACCGGCTGTGCGAGGTCGAGATGGAACCGTTCGGCGAGTTCTTCGATGTGCCCGGTGCGGACGGGACCGGAGATGTCGGCGTAGTGCTGCAGGAGCTTTCGTCCGGTGATGCGGCCCTCGAGGATGAGTTCTCCGGGCAGGAAGCCGATCCGCCGGCGCAACTCGGGGCCGGCGTTGCGCGAGTCGGTGCCGAGAACGGTCGCGTGCCCGGAGCTCGGCCGGATGATGTCGAGCAGGGCGCGCATGGTCGTGGTCTTGCCCGCTCCGTTGGGGCCGATCACGCCGAAGACGCTGCCGCGGGGAACCGTGAAGGTCACACCATGGAGGGCCTGGGTGCTGCCGAAGCGCTTGGTGATCTCGACGGCCTGGATCGCGGCATCCGTGGGCGGGGACGACGCCCCGGGATGTGGCCAGCTCGCTGTTTCGACGTGACTCATCGGGTGTCCTCTCGACTGGGGTATTCCTGGGCCGGCATGGGCTCTGCCGGGGGTGCCGCAGCGGGCTCCGGCGTTGCCGCGAGCGCCTTCCGGGTGACGTTCAGCACGGTCTCGTCTGTGTAGAGCCCGTGGGTGTACAGCTCGACCGACGGCAGCGCGAGCCGCCGCATCGTCTCCTGGCCGAGACCCAGGCCCTCGAAGCCGAGCGACCGGGCGAGGTGTGCGCTCATCGTCATCATCGCCAGGCTCGTCGTCGCGATCAGGACCGCCACCGCGCGCGGGTCGGAGGAGGGGTTCATGGTTCCGTCCGCGATTCCGGCCCGGATGATCGCCTCGGTCTCGTCGACGATCGTGTCCACGAAGGTCCGGCCGGCCGCCGTCTCCTCCGCGATCGCCCGCGACAGGTAGGCGACGTCGACCTCGTATTCCGCGGGGTTCGCGAGGTATCCCTGGATCACGGCCTGGAGTCCCGCCGGGCTCGCCTTGTCGCGGGCCGCGGCCAGCATGGTGCCGATCACGAATTCATCGCACTCCCCGCGGAGGCGCTCCTTGCTGCCGAAGTGATGCACGACGAGGCTCGCGCTCACGCCGGCGGTGGCGGCGATCGCCCGCAGGCTCGATTTGCGGAAGCCGTCCTGAGCGAAATGAACGATCGCGGCATCCCGGATCAAGGCGCGCGCCGTGAGGTCCTCCGGTGGAGAGGGACGAGCTGTACGCATGTTCAACATGCTAAACACTTGTTCAGTGCGGGTCAAGGCCCTCGGTGCGTGACATGCCGGAGCCCGGGTGCTCGCCCTGCAGCCTGCAGGGCGAGCATCCGGGCTCCGGGACTTCCCGGTTGACGATCAGCCGACGGTGCTGCTGAGCGTTCCGATCCCCTCGAGAGTGATGTCGACGCGATCACCGGGATGAACGGCGACAAAGGTGTTCGGAGCACCGGTCATGATCACATCCCCGGGTTCCAGGGTGAGCCAGCGCGTCACGTATGCGAGTGTCGCGGCAACACTCGACGGGAGGTTGAACGACCCGGACCGGGCGCGCACCTCACCGTTGATCGCGACCTCTGTGCTCACGTTCTCGGGGTCGGCCACCTCGGTCTCGATCCAGGGGCCGAGCGGTGTGTAGTTGACTCCACTTTTGCTCTGGAAGTTCTTTTCGTCGACGGGCACCTGATCGACGTTCGTCACGTCGTTCGCGACCGTGAATCCGAGAACGTAGTCGAAGGCGTTTTCTACAGTGAGCGCGGTAGCCGATCGCCCGATGACGACGGCAAGTTCTCCTTCGACGTTGACCGTTCCCACGCCACGCTGAGCCAGGATCTCGTCGCCAGGCCCCGCGACGGTGTGTGCCGATTTCTGCCAGGCCTGAATGGGCAGGACGTGGTTGTTGTTGGTGAGGTTATGAGCAATTCCGACGACGAGGCCGGGTTGCACCGGGGCAAGGAGCACGGCACCGTCCATGGGTGTCGAGTCCCCGGTGAAGATGATTTCCCGGGCGAAAGGATCGATGATGAAGTCCCAACGATCGTCCACGGCCACCGCAGAGCGGGGCCCTTCTGGAGTTTCGAGTCGTGCTATCCGCATGCTGTGCTTTCTGATTTGGTCGAATGAGGAGAGAAGCTGCGTCAGCTGCCGACACGTGCGAGGAATTCCTTGTGCGACACCATGTGTTCGGGACGTGTCTCAACCTGAACCGCGCTGTCGAACAGTGCGTCGTTGAGAAGCGTCAGGTCACGGCCGCGGGTCTCGGGTGTCACGAAAGTCGTTGCGAACGTGATCGCGGCGAGGATGAAGACATAGATGGCCAGCGGCCACCAGGCCCCACCGCTGGCGCCGATGAGGAAAGCACCGAGGACCGGCGCGATCCCGCCGGCAAGGATGGCACTGAATTCCCGTGACGTCGCAACACCGAGATACCGGTGTTGGTTGCCGAACATTTCAGGAAGGAGCGCGCACTGCGCGCCGAGCATGGTGTTGACTCCGAGGCCGATTGCAACGGCGATCACGATGATGACGATTACAGGGTTTCCGAGCGACAGCAGCCACCAGCCGGGGAAGGCAAGCACCAGAAGGACCGCCGCGCCGAACCGGTAGACGGGGACCCGTCCGAAGCGATCAGAGAGGTGACCGGCGAACGGAACCGTCACCATCCCGACCAACGATCCAACCGCGACGGCGAGCGGGCCGATCCACGTGCCGACTCCAACGGTTGTGACCACGAAACTCACGGCGAGAGTGCTGAAGATATAGGAGCCCCCGTTCTCCGCCATCCGCAGGCCGATTCCACGCAGAACCGAGGGGAATGAGCCGCGGAAAACCTCGCGGAGGGGACTCTCGGCAACCTGATCCTGCTTTTCGAGAGTGATGAATGTCGGGCTTTCCCGCAGGCGCATCCGGATGAAGACGGCGACACCGATGAGCAGGATGGAGGCGAGGAAGGGAATGCGCCACACTCCCGCGAGCAGGACCTCCGTGGGGAGGGTGCCGAGGTAGACGAACACTCCCGCGGCAAGCAAGGTTCCTGCCTGAATCCCAATGAAGGGGAGGGCCGCGAAGAAGCCGCGTCGGCGAACGGGTGCGTATTCGGCCATAAGGACCGTCGCGCCCGCCTGTTCGGCGCCAGCACCGAAGCCTTGCAAGAGCCGGAGCAAAACCAGGAGAGCCGGGGCCCACAGGCCGGCCTGCTCATAGGTCGGCAAGACGCCGACGAGAGTGGATGCGCCACCCATGATGGCGATCGTCGTGAGTAGAACCCATTTACGACCGAGCTTGTCGCCGATCGTGCCGAAGAAAAGCCCCCCGAGTGGACGTGCGGCGAAGGCCACCCCAAAGGTGGCGAAGCTCGCGACCAGGGCAACGGCAGGTGTGAGGTTGGAGAAGAATACCTTGCTGAAGATCAGGGCCGACGCGAGCCCGTACAGGGCGAAGTCGTAATATTCCAGCGCACTGCCCACGCTTGATGCCAAAGTGGCCCGACGAAGATTCGCCGCGTAATCCGGATCCGAAGCCCCACTGGAACCGCCCGGTTGATTCTCACTGCTCACGATGTCTCACCCTCCATTGGATGACCCCTGAGTCGAATGAATTACTCGGAATTCACCCAAGTCGAGGCGTCGATGCGGGCGTCTGTGCCCGTAGGAATGATGCTACACCCGGCTGAACAGAGTTCGGCATTCTGAACGATTATTTTTCGACAGGAACAATCGTCGGTCGCGTCAGCTCCGCTGCCGCCATCCGAAGAGCCGCCAGGACGCGCGCCCGCTCCTCCGGTGAATCATTCGGGTGCACCAGCGACGCACCGATTCCGAACGATGGTTCTCCGCTTCGCGTCGAAGGGACGAGGACTGCCAAACCGACCACGCTCAAGTGGATCTCACCCTCATCGATGGCATATCCGCGCTCACGCGTCATCTTCAACTTCCGCTGCAACGTCTCCAGGTCCTTCGTTGAACGATCAGTGAAAGTCACGAGTCGATTGGGGTCCGCGTACAGCGCTTCAACCTCGTCCGGTGGTAGTTCCGCGAGGAGTACCGTACCCACCGCGGTCGCTGACGACGGGTAGCGATCTCCGACGCCCGCAGACAACGGGAACCGCTCCCTCCCTTCGTACGCCGCCAGATAGAGGACCCTGGCTCCGTCCAACATTGCAATCTGCACAAGTTGTGTGGTGAGCACCTCCGACTCTTCGCAGATCCGGTAGAACTCCCGAATCTGGTCGAACCCCGCGAGGTAAGCGCTTCCGAGCTCGACCGCGCGTCTGCCCAGTAGATATCCTCCACCGCTTCGCCGGATGAGCCCGCCCTCTTCGAGCGACGCACACAGATTGGACGTCGACGACTTGGCTATACCCAACTCTCGCGCGATATCGCTCAAGGAACGGGCGCGGCCGGGCGAGAGCGCGAGCAGATCGAGGATCCTGACCGCCTTCAAGACTGCCGGCGCCTGAGCACCCTTTTCAACCTCGATGACGCTCATTCCGCTTCCTCCTTGGCGCCGCGCTGCGCCGCATGGCGGCAGCCGAAACACACCCCGATGGTACCAGTCGCCCACTTTCACGGGGCGACCACCATCCACAGTGGTGAATGCGGTTCTGTATGCTGTTCAAATGTCAACGTTGCCCCCCGCCGAATCAGGTCCTGTATCCGTGGGAATGATCGGGCTGGGAAACATGGGGTTGCCCATGGCCCTGAACCTGCTCCGCGCCAGCGGACCGGACAGGCACATCCGCAAAGTCACGGTCACGGGGCGATCACGAGAACGTTCTGCGGCGCTACTGGCAGCCGGAGCGGCATGGGCAGGCACGCCGCGCGAACTCGCGGAGCAGTCGGACGTCCTCATCCTCATGGTTCCCGATTTGCCTCAGGTGGAGGAGGTTCTTTTCGGGCCAGACGGCGTCGCCGAAGCGTCCACGGAGCTTGTCGTGGTCGTCTCGGCCACGGTCTCAGCTGCCGGACTGCGCACGGTCGACGCTCGACTCCGTCACGGTACGCACGGGCGAATGGTTCTTGTCGACGCCCCCGTCAGCGGCGGCACCGAAGGCGCGGAAGCAGGAATACTCTCGATCATGGTCGGCGGCGACGTCGAACCCGTCGCACGCGTCCTGCCGGTCCTCAGCGCCTGTGGGTCCCCATTGAGACTGGGGCCACTTGGAGCCGGCGCCGTGGCCAAAGCCTGCAACCAGCTCATCGTCGCTGCGACAATGAGCGCGATCGCCGAAGCGAGCGTGATCGCCGAACGCTCAGGCCTTGACCTTGGCGCCCTGTTGGACCTTCTCCAGGGCGGCTATGCGGGCAGCCGCGTTCTGGAGACGAAGGGTCGACGGCTCGTCGAGCGCGACTACACGCCAACAGGGGCGGCCAAATTCATGGTCAAGGACCTGAGTTTCGCGGCAGCCGCTGCTGCAGATACCCGCACGGTGGCCCCGACCCTGGCCGCCGTGCGGGAATCCTTCCTACGGTTGACCGAAGCGGGCCTCGGAGACCAGGATCTCGCCGTCATCCACCGATACGTCGGCAGTCTTTGATTTCATTGGTCGAGGCTTCGGCAGCTACTGAGACACCGCCGGAACCCGCAGGGACGTGACCGCAGCGGCAACAATTTCGCTGACCCCTGCGGCGATGTCGACGACGGTTCCCTCCTCGGTGTCGCAGAGCGGCTCAAGAGTACGGAGTTGGGACTCCAAAAGCTCAGGCGGCATGAAATGTCCTCCGCGGTCGCGGAGGCGCGCCGCCAGTAATTCAGGAGTACCAGAAAGGTGCACGAAGTACGTTCCAGGCGCCTCGGCACGAATCGCGTCCCGATAGCTCCGTTTGAGCGCGGAGCATGCAATGACGAGCCCCTGGCCATCGGCTCGCGCGGCGGAAAGGGCGCCGCCGACGAGCGAGAGCCACGGCATCCGGTCCGCGTCGTCGAGGGGACGGCCTGCGGCCATTTTGGCGATATTGGCCGCGGGGTGGAGCACGTCGCTGTCGATGAACGACTCGCCGATGGCCCGCGAAAGCTGTTCACCGACTGTCGACTTGCCCGCACCGCACACTCCCATCACGACGACAAGCGGATGTTGGACGGAGTTGATCATGGCGTTCTAGTCCCGTTCTTCGAAGCTGAGTAAGACCTTGCCGGATGCAGCGGGGTCGCGGGCGATTTCGAAGGCCGCAGCGGCCTCACCAACGGGGAAGACCTGGGTCACGATTCCGCCGACGTCGAGGGAGCCGTCGGCGAGAGCGGCCACGACCTCGTCGATCTCGTCATTGAACCGGAACGATCCGACGAGTTCCAGCTCGCGGACGATCGCCAGCGAGATCAGGGCCGGCTGCTCGCCGGACGGCAGCAGTCCGACCATCACGATGCGTCCTCCACGGGTGGCACCGCGCACCGCCGATTCGAGTCCCCGGTAGTTGCCGGACGACTCGATCACGATATCGGCGTCGACGCGCGCAATCGCGTCCGCATCGGTGGCGAGGAGCGTTTGGGTCGCACCGAGCAGGCGCGCCCTCGACAGGGGCGGCTCGACCGTGTCGACCGCGATGATCTCCGCTGCGCCATGGTGCCGCAGCACGGCGATCACGAGCGACCCGATCGGACCGCACCCGACAACGAGAGCTCGTCTGCCGCGCACCTCGCCTGCTCGCCCAACGGCGTGCCACGCAACGGCGGCCGGTTCCACGAGAGCGGCGTCGCGAAGCGACAGCCCCTTCGGGAGTTTCCGCAGCATCCGGCTGGGCAGCGCGACCCGCCTGGCAAATGCACCCGACCGGTGCGGGAACCGGGCAGCACTGCCGAGATAGGTCCCGCCCGGTGCAAGATTCGGCCGCTCGATCGGATAGCGACTGCCATCACCCGGCCCCGGCGTCAGGGGGTGTACCGCGACACGGGTCCCGGCAACGGGTCCGGATCCGTCTGCGGCCGACGTGACGACCGTTCCGACGATTTCATGCCCGAGCAGAAGCGGCTCTCGGAGAATGGATTCTCCGGCCGCCCCATCGAGCCAGTAGTGCAGGTCTGATCCGCAAATGCCACCGAAGGCGACCTCAACGACCGCCTCATCAGCCTCAGGCCGCGGCTCTCCGATGGCCTCGACCCGAAGGTCTCCCTTGGCGTGGGCGACAACGCCGAGAACGCCGGTGTGAATATTCGACATGTTGGACTCCTCTGTCCTGTGAATGTGGTTCCGTTCGCTGAATCCGCTGTGCGCAGGCCAGGTTGCTGACCGGGTCTCGTCACACCACGGCGGTCATTCCGCCGTCGACGAAGATCGTCTGCCCGTTGACGAAGTCCGACGCGGGCGACACGAGGTAGATCAGGGTGCCGACCAGGTCTGCGACATCGCCCCAGCGTCCGGCAGGTGTTCGCGTGCGCACCCAGGAGCTGAAGGCCTCGTCCGCGACCAGAGCCTTCGTGAGCTCGGTCGCGAAATACCCGGGCGCGAGGGCGTTCACTTGGATGCCGCTGACCGCAAGATCAGCACACATGCCCTTCGTCAGCATCGAGATTCCGCCCTTGGTCGCAGCGTATGGCGCAATGCCTGCTCGCCCGAGCTGGCTTTGCACCGATCCGATATTCACGATCTTGCCGCTGCCGCGGGTCACCATCCCTCGAGCGGCCTGCTGGCCGACCAGGAATGCACCGGTGAGGTTGGTCGCGACGATGTCGTTCCAGTCAGTGAAGGTGAACTCGGTGAACGGGGCCCTGCGCTGAATTCCGGCGTTGTTGACCAGGATGTCCAGCACACCCCACTCATTCTCGATCGCCGCGATTCCATCGGCGACGGCGGCCGGGTCGGTGATGTCGAAGGTGGATGCGATCGTTTCCACCCGGCCGGATTTCTCCAGCCCGGAGCGGGCCGCGTCAACCTGATCGCGGTTGCGTCCGTGGACGACAACCCGCACTCCCGCGTCCGCGAGGCCGCCCGCGAGCGCAAGTCCGATTCCTCGGCTCGATCCCGTGACGAGTGCCGTCTTCCCCGAGACGTCAAATAGCGTGTTCATCAGTTCTCTCCTGTGTCTTTCAGTAGAACTCGACGGTATCGACCCGGTTTATCAGGGGTTGTCCGTCGAGGAAGCGAGTGGCATTGCGGGTGAAGAGCTCGGCGATCAGCCGGTCCTCTGCAGCGTTGAGAGCGGCGGTGTGCGGGCTGACCAGGACGTTCGGCAGATCCCAGAATGGGCTGTCGGTGGCGAGGGGTTCTTCGGCGAACACGTCGAGGGCCGCGAACCCGACCCGGCCGTTCCGCAGCGCACGCAACAGTTCGTCCTGGTCGATGACGGTCCCACGTCCCACGTTCACGACGGTCGCGCCCGGCTTGATCCGGGAAAAGAAGTCGCTGCCGAAGAGTCCGTTGGTCGCAGCGGTCCCGGGCAGGGTCGCGACGACAGCATCCAGCTCGTGCGCCACGGAGGGGATTTCTTCGGGCTGGATGAAGCGGGAGACTCCCGGGATGTCCTGCGAGCCACGGGTCGTGCCGATCACGCGTGCGCCGAGTGCGGCAAGACGGGAAGCGACTCCGGCACCGATGCCACCGAGACCGGCGACAAGGACCGTCTGCTCACTCACAAGCCCCATGGTCCAGCGGCCACTCCAGGTGTGGTCGTGCTGCTGGGCAAGGAGGCGCGGCAATGACTTGGCGCCGGCGAGCACCCCGAAGAGTGCGAATTCGGCGAGGGGACCGCCATGCACGCCGGCGGAAGTCGTGAAGGCAACCCGTTCCAGCTGCGCCGCGCTGAGCTCTGCGGCGGCAACCTGTCCGCCGCCGCCCGCCGCCATGGTTTGCACCCAGCGCAAGCGCGGGTTGACTCCGACGGTCTTCTTCAGTGCCGCGGAATCGACGTCCGGGATGCCGTAGAGCACGTCCGCGCTATCGACGAGGGCCGTGAAGCGCTCCTGCTGCGCAGCAGTGCGGTGGAAGGAAGGGTCGCCGTTGAAATCGCCGGGATGGCGCTGCGGGGGCAACAGCTCCTGATCGCGGATGAGCTGCAGGCGGGGTTCACCCGTTTCGATGCGGTGGCATAGTTCCTCGGACAGTGGAGCCGCGACAACGACTCGAAGGCGAGTATCTGATTCGATCACTGTATTTACCCTTTTCTGCGCCGAATAGGGGTCGGTGTGCGGCGCTCCTGAATGTCAAGCTGCATCCATCCTACTGAACAGAGTTCGCTAGAGTGAACGACATGTCAAACCAACGTAGTTTTCCTGCTGCAAATTCGCTTACTGTCGGAGTCATTGGATTGGGAGTGATGGGCCGCCCGATGGCTGCAAGCCTCCTGCGCAGCCCTGCAGCCTCCTGGAACGTTGTCATCAGCGACCGAGGACGCGAACGCTATTCCGAACTCTTGGATTCGGGAGCCTCCTGGGCGGAATCCCCGCGGCGGCTCGCTGAACAGGCCGACATCATCGTCGACATGCTCCCGGACCTTCCGCAACTTGAACAGGTTCTGAACGGCCCCGACGGTATCGTTTCGGGTATCACGACCCTCACTTTGTTGGTGATTTCCTCCACGTCCTCCGCGTCCGGCATCCGTGAGCTCGCGGACAGGCTCGCAACTGAGACCAACGGTCTCCTCCACGTCGTCGATGCCCCTGTGAGCGGCGGCGAAGACGGTGCGGTCGCGGGGACACTCTCGATTATGGTCGGCGGCAGCGCTGACGATGTCGACCTCGCACTGCCCGTGTTACGGGCCATCGGGACCCCGGCGCACCTCGGTCCGCTCGGTGCCGGCGCAATCGCCAAGTTCTGCAATCAACTCATCGTGGCGGCGAATATTCTGGCGCTCGGCGAAGCTGCGGTCCTGGCGGAACGGAGCGGCCTCGACCTCGGCGCCCTCTTCGACCTTCTCGAAAACGGGTACGCGGGCAGTCGGGTCCTGGACAGCCGGAAGCGGCGTATCGTCGACGCGGACTATCGCCCGTCCGGAGTCGCCAGGTACATGATCAAGGACCTCCGCTACGCACTCGAAGAAGCCGATCGAACCGGCACCGATGCCGCTCAGCTGCGTCTGCTGCTCGACACCTTCACCGATCTCACCGCACACGGTTTCGGCGACCAGGACATTGCGGTCACGCGGGCCTATGTCGAGTCGAAGAACCCGCCACCGGTCGCAGTCGCCTAACCGCACCCTGATGGTCCGATGTCTGCCACACAGCGGGCAGGCACCGGCTGAGAATCGCGCCCGCTCATCAACAGTCCCACTGTGGGAAAATCAGGTGAACCCTGGAGGTTTCCCATGTCAACCATTCCCACAGCACTTCCCGTCCTGCCGGCGTCCGTCCACCTCGCCCCCGGCGTCGGCGGGCTCCCCATCGTCCGTGTCACCGGCCGCGCCGGGTCGGCCGAGGTGTACCTGCACGGTGCGCACGTCGCCTCGTGGGTTCCGGCCGGCGGAGCCCCCGTGCTCTGGATGAGCGCGGCGAGCCGCTTCACCCCGGGCACCGCCATCCGCGGCGGAATCCCGATCTGCTTCCCCTGGTTCGGTCCGAACGCAGCGGATACGACGGCGCCGGCCCACGGGTTCGCCCGCGTGACCGAGTGGCAGCTGTCCGGCGCCGCCGAGGTCGCTGACGATGTGGTGCTGACCTTCCACCTGACGGACTCGCCCGCGACGCGCGCGTCGGCGTGGCCGCATCCGTTCGAAGCCCGCTACACCGTGACCGTCGGTGCGACGCTCCGCCTCGAGCTGACCGTGACCAACCGGGACACGGTGGCCGTGACCGTCGAGGAGGCGCTGCACAGCTACTTCGCGATCGACGACATCCACCGGACGACGGTCACCGGGCTCGAGGGCGCCCCGTTCCTCGACAAGGTCTCAGGCGGCACGCTCGAGCCAGGGGCCGACGGCCCCGTCGGCTTCGTGGCGGAGACCGACCGGGTCTACCCCGGCACCACGGCCACCACGGTCATCAAGGACGGGACGCGCAGCATCGCCGTCGCGAAGACCGGCTCCGAGAGCACCGTCGTCTGGAACCCATGGATCGACAAGGCCGCGGCAATGGCGGACTTCGGCTCCCAGGAATGGACCGGCATGGTCTGCGTCGAGACCTGCAACGTGGGCGCAGCCGCGATCACCCTCGCCCCCGGCACGAGCCACACGATGACAGCGGAGTTCACCGTCACTGAAGCAGCTTGAGAGTCACCTTTCCGGTCGAGAGTGACCGCTGTAACGGGCACTCTCGACCGGAAAGGTAGTGGTCAGGAGGCGGTCGGGGAGACCGGGGCGTCGCGGAGCAGCCAGCCGATGGCGTCCGCGGCGCTCCACCCTTCCGGATGTGCAGCGAGGAGCACGGCGGCCCCGTCGATGTCGTTGCCGAGCGTCAGCAGCGGCGCCTCGACGTAGCCGGTCTTGCGGGTCTGGCCGAGGCCGACGGTCGCGGTGAGCGCGTTGCAGAGGCAGGCGCGGCCGGCAGCATCCTCGGCGGTGCCTCCCTTGCGCACGTACATGTGCACGGGTTCGCTCGGGCAGCGGAACCCGACCGTGCCGTCCTTCTTCGCATAGGGCTCGCGCAGGTAGCTGAGGTCGCAGAGACGCACCCGGTCGGCGTAGACCGCCGGTTCGGACAACGTGCCCGGCAGCTGGGCCACCTTGAACGGGAATCCCGTCGGCGAGGCGGCGGCGTCGGTGCGGATCGAGAGCTCCGTCGCGTCGAGGCGGCCGAGCACCTGGTCGCGCAGTTCGGGGGCGAGGCCGGACTCCTGGCTGAGCGCGAACAGGGTGCCGACCTGCACGCCCTGTGCTCCCGCGGCGAGCGCGACGGCGAGGCGTTCCGGCTGCCCGTAGCCGCCGGCGAGCCAGAACGGCAGGCCGAGTTCGGCGATCTTGACGATGTTCGCGTCGTCGCGCGGGCCGTAAATCGGCTGGTCGTCGTCGTCAAGGGTGAGCCGGCCGCGCGGGGGCGCGTTGTGCCCGCCTGCCGTCGGGCCCTCGATGATGAACCCGTCCGGGCGGATGTCCGCATCGCGCGCGAGGTAGAACGCGAGCACGTGCGCCGAGACGATGGCGAGGAAGAACGGGCGGAGTAGCGGCGGGAAGGTCTCCGGCGTCAGCCCGAGGACGTCGACGGGATCCACGCTCACGGTGTGGACGGCATCCGCTTCGGCCCCGTGCACGTCGATGTCGATCGTGCCGACCCGGCCGGCGGCGAGCTCATCGAGGAGGTGCGGGATCTGGCGCGGGATGCCGGCGCCCATCAGGACGTAGTCGACCCCGGCGAGCATGGCGCCGAGTGCGGCCGGCGGGGTCGCCATCTGCACCTTCTCCATGTAGTTGATCCCGACGATCCCGGTGTGGCCCTCCTTGGCCAGCCAGACCTCGGTGAAGTTGCCGAGCACGCTGAGCTCCTGCTGCTCGCGGGTGGGCTTCAGGGACAGTTTGGGTACGGGAAGGTACGGCTCGCCCTCCGCGCGGCCCTCGGCCTGGAAGTAGCGCTCGAGAACGGGCCCGACCAGTGCGGGAACCGGGAACGCGGCGAGCGCCCGGCGGATGTGTCCGCCGGCGTCGCCGTCCTGAAGCCTGCGTGTGAGGACGGAGTCGAGGGCGACGCCGGAGACGACGCCGAGCTGGCCGGTGCGGGCCACCGCATTGGCGAGCCGCCAGGACGAGACGGCCATGCCCATGCCGCCCTGGATGACCACGGGCAGTGTTCTGTCGGACAAGAGGGCCTCCGTCGATCTGCGCCGGGGCGTCCGCCGCGAGAACGGGGGTGCCACTGCAGTCGCTGAGACCGGGGGTGATCAGTTGCAGGGCGCAGGGCAATCGTAACTCACGGCATATTCCCGAATCGGGTTGCATTCGGGCCGCGACCCCGTGACCGGGATACCGGATCGTGGCAGACTCGATGAGTAAGACGGAGATGGAGGTTGGCCTGCACCCGCGCCAGAGTCTGCGGGCAGGCATGTGATGACACACCATGTGAGACAACGCTTGTAAGCGAAAGGACGCTTGACATGAGTTTCATCGGATTTCTACTTCTCGGCCTGATCGCCGGCGCGATCGCCAAGGCCATCCTGCCCGGCACCCAGGGCGGCGGCTGGTTCGTGACCCTGCTCCTCGGAGTGGTGGGCGCGATCCTCGGCGGCTGGCTCGGGTCCCTCCTCTTCGGCGTCGGCATCGGCGATTTCTTCCAGCTGTCCAGCTGGTTGCTCGCCATTGCAGGGTCGATCATCGTGCTGCTGATCTATGGCGCCGTCGTCAACCGGAGGCACACCGCGTAGCGGCGGCCGCACACGCCCGGTGCATCACCACCGTCACCTGCGCTGCCCGCCTCAGAAACGGCAGCCGCGACTCTAGCGGTGCTCTGACACCGCGGTGACGTCGTGCAGGTGATGCACCGGGTCATGCACGAAGTACTGTCCCATCGTCGTCACAGTGAACCGGGCGCCGTCGCTGCGCCTGCCGACCCGACCGAGTTCGGCGGCGGGGACCGCGGTAAACGCAACGGCCGCGGATGCCGCGGCCTCGGCCAGTTCGACGGCGACCCGTTCCGGGGCCTGCTCGCCGTACCGTTCCGCCACGGCCGTCGCGTCCTGGTCCCAGTTCGGGAACAGGGGGTCGTCCTCCGAGCGCATCAGCGCGAGCCGGACGGTGAAACTACGGAACACATCGCGAACATGGGCGGCGTACTCCAGGGCGGACCAGGTGTGCTCGCTCGGCCGCACCGCGACATCCGCTCGCTCGAGCACGGGCAGCCAGGCCGCGGCGTTCTCGCGGATCAACCGTGGGATGTCCTCGAAGACGACATCCGCGGCGACGAAACCGCACTCGGGGCAGGGGCGCTCGAGCACCCAGGTCCAGTCCTTGGTGTCCGGGGGAATATTCATGCCGCGAGCCTACCAATCCGCTGTGAGGTTCATTCCGAACTACTGGCAACCGCACCCCCGCGGTCTCTACCAGGAGGAAATCTCATGCGCACTTCACCGAACCGCCTCGTCGCCACCGTCTTCGGAGCCGTCTACCTGCTCGTCGGCCTGCTCGGCTTCGCCGTCACGGGTGGGGTCAGCTTCATCGCCACCCAGGGCGGGCTCCTGCTCGGCCTCTTCGCCGTCAACCCGCTGCACAACGTCGCCCACCTGCTGATCGGCGCCGCACTGCTCATCGCCGGCCTCTCGGGCGTCACCGCGGCCAAGTCCGTCAACACCACGATCGGCGCGGTCTACCTGCTCCTCGGCATCGTCGGGTTCTTCATCGCTGGCTCGGAGCTCAACATCCTCGCCCTCAACACGCCAGACCACTTCCTGCACCTCGCCAGTGCGATCGTGCTGCTCGGTGCGGGCCTCGCCGCCGACAAGGTCGTCCGCCACTCCGCGGTCGCCTGAACCGCCGGCCGCTCCACACCCGCATTCGCCACGCAGCACGCCGCACCACGCATCCACGAACAGGAGCTTCGATGACCCCGATCAGCCGCCTCTGGCTCTCCTCTGCCGCCATCGGCGCGGGAACGATCCACCTCGCCGTGGGTGCGAGCGCCCCGGTGCTCCTCATGATCACCCTGGTCGGGCTCGGCGCTGCCGAGCTCGGCTGGGGCGCCG
>NZ_JASJXJ010000009.1:0-43797 GCF_035018685.1 Cryobacterium sp. RTC2.1 | reverse complement strand
GCGGCGAGGTGTTCGGCCCGGTCGGGCAGGCGCAGCAACAGGTGTTCCTGGCACAGCGCCGCCAGGTTCTGAAGCGGCCCGGTGAGGCGTTGCGCCGTGACCACGACGCGCAGTCCGACCGGCAGTCCGTCGCGAAGAAGGCTCGCGAGGCATTCGAGCGCCGCCTGCCGGTGGTCGGGCTCCCAGCGGGCGCAGACCGAATCGAAATCGTCGAGGAACAGGAGCCTCGAGCGGGCGCGGCGGTCCGGGCCTGCACCGGCCTGAGCGGTGCGAACCCGGCCCGCGCCTCCCCGGTCGATCCAGCGGCGCGCCTCGGTGAGGGCGTCCCAGACCGCTTCGACGTCGGGATTCGGCCAACCGACCCACGAGTGCGCGGCGCGTGCCTGGGACGCGAAAACGGCGAGCACCGAGGTCTTGCCGCTGCGCGCTCCGCCGAGGACGAACATGTTGCCGTCCCCTGGACCATACCGGGCCACGCCGTACCGTTGCCGGTCCGGCTCGTCGACCAGTCCGAAGCGGAATTCCGGTTCGCCGCCCGGGGTCCTGTCCGGCGCATGGAGCTCCGAATCGGGCCTGCCGAGGTCCGGAAGCCCCTCGAGGTCGGCGAGGTCGGCGAGGGCCACCACGGCGGGGAGCGGATCGAGCCACGGTCGGCGAGGGTGCCGGGGCGGCACGACGCCTCCGTCCCTGGCTGAGCCCGCGACCGCAGCCAGGGCCTCGATCTCCGCGCCCGAGGTGACGGCGACCTGGCAGGCCTCTGGGCCGCCATCCCCCAGCGCGATCAGGCAGCGACCGGGAACGGCGGCGGCGATGGCGGCCGCGGCATCTGTCCCGAGCACCGCCTGGCTATCCGCCGCGTTGTTGACGCGCAGGGAGATCCGGAGCGTGCAGTTGGCGAGCAGCGCGTCCCGTACGACTCCGGCGGGGCGCTGCGTGCACAGCACGAGGTGCACACCCAGCGAGCGTCCCCTGGCCGCAATATCGACGAAGAGCGCGTGCAGTTCCGGAAACGACGCGAGCATGGTCGCGAACTCGTCGACGACGATCACGAGCCGCGGCAACGCGGGCCTCTCCGGCGACGCCGGCCCGCCGAGCGAACGCCATTCGGCGAGATCCCTCGCACCCGCTGCGGCGAGCACCCGCTCGCGGTGACGAAGCTCCGCTGCGAGGCTCGCGAGGGCGCGCTCCGCCCGGTGCCCGTCGAGGTCGGTGACCAGCCCGACACAGTGCGGGAGAACAGCGAGCGGGCGGAACGCGGCACCGCCCTTGAAGTCGATGAGCAGGAAGGTGACCTCGTCCGGCGAGCGATCCGCGGCGATCTGGCTGACCCAGCTGACCAGCAGTTCGCTCTTGCCGCTCCCGGTGGTGCCGCCGACAACGGCGTGCGGACCCTGGCCGACGAGGTCGAGCGTGACCGGCCCGTCGGCGCCGATACCGATCGCGCACGCGAGACCGTCCCGGTCCGCCGCCACCGCGGCGAGCGGATGCCCGGTGATCGCGGCCAGCTCGGCGCGCGTCACCCGGGCGGGCAGCGAACGATGCCCACCGAGAAGACCCGCCGTTGCCGCACGCTCTCGGAGCAGCCGGGCGAAGCCGATCGCCTGTTCCCTCGTGACGAACTCAGGCCGGAAGTCCGGGCGCTGGGACGACCCCCGACGAGACCCCTGACCCGCGGAGCTCCCCGGGCTCCCGGGGCTCCCCGGGTGCTCGGATTCCGCAAGGAAGAGCACCTCGGCCTTCGTTGCACTGTGAAGACGCACGACCGTCGCGCAACCGGGCGGCACGTCGACGAGGTCCGTGGCCAGCAGCAGCCACGGCACCCGCCGGTGTCCCTGTCGCGGTTCGACGGTGGGAGCGTGGTTGCCTGCGACCGGCATGTCGGTGAACCGAAGCAGCACGACCTTCCGGGCTGCCTCCCCGGGGCCTCTGCGGTCCGCGGGCCCAACGGTCTCCGCGGGACCCGCGTCTGCCACGCCGCCCGCCCGGGTCGTGTGCGGCAGGGCCCCTGTCCACGCCCAGTCGTCGTCCGGTTGATCCGAAACGACCGGTTCCAGGGCGAAACGGTCGGGTGCCAGGGCGAATGCGAGCTGCACGAGCAGCGCCCGGGCGAACGCGCGCACGAGGGCGGTGGGCCCGACGAGCGCGACGCCGCCAGAGGCATCCGCTGTGACGGGTGCGTCCAGGAGCGTGGCGGCCCAGGCTCGCAGCTCCCGCTCCGAGCCGGTTCCCTCGAGACGGATACCGCTCGCCGTGCTACCCGATCCCAGCACCACGGGTACTGCGCCCCCGGCCCGGGATCTCCAGCGGGATGCCCGGTCCGGCGTCTCGAGGAGCTGCGCCGCCGACGGGGTCTCCTGCCAGCGCCGCAGCCGCAGCTCGGTGTGGCGCTCGGTGACCGCGTTCCGCAGCTCGGCGAGAGCCGCGGAGTGCGCGGCGGCATCGCGGCGGCGGGTGCGGCGTGCGGCTCGGCGCCCGTCGACCACGCTCGCCACGGCGATCACCGGGCCGAGCACGGCGAACACCAGCACGAACGCTGAACCGGTCACGAGCCAGATCACGCCGGCCGCCACGAGGGGTGCCAGCGAGGCGATCAGGGGAAACGCGGCGGGAACGGGTTCCGTCGGGGACGCGGGCAGCGACAGCGTTTCGTCGGCGAGGAAGAAGTCGGTCACCCGGGTAGCAGAGCACCGGAACGAGATCAGGACAGGCGGCCGACCGCATCCGTGCACCGGGGACCGGATGGCCCGGGTGGTGAGGAGCGTCGAGGACAGGCCGGAGAGGCCGGAGTGGCCGGACTGGCCGGACGTCTCAGCTGACCTGGAAGTACTGGTCACCGATCTCGACGCGCGATCCGCGCGGCACGAGATAGCGGCGGCCGGGCTCGCACCGCACCATCGTCGCGTCGGGGCGGCGGATGATGGTGCCGTTGCCGGAGAAGCGGTCGCTGACCCAGAGCTCGCCGTCATGTTGGCCGAACTCGAGGTGGGTCTTCGACACCGACATGCCCGGATCGATGATCTGCACAAGACGGTCGAAGTGCTCGCTCGGTTGCGGCATCGGCCGGCGTCCGATCAGGCCGGTGCCGCGCACTTCGAGGTCCTCCCCTGTGCTGAACTGCAGCACGAAGGCACCGCCCGTTGTCGGGGCGCCACCGCCGGTGAGGGCGACGTGGGAACCGTGGGTGTGCGCGCCCTGTCGGGACGGACGCGTGGGGGTAACGGGGTGCAGGCGACGGCCCGGCGCGAACGGCGACGACGATTCGATCTCGGCTTCCGCTTCGGCTTCGGCTTCGGCTTCGGCTTCGGCTTCGGCTTCGGCTTCGGGTGCCGGCACGGCGACGGGCGGGCCGGACGCCCCAGGCTCACCGAGCACGCCGGGACCGGCCGCAGCGGTGGTCACCGGAATCGAGACAACGGTCGGGCGGGGTCGCAGCGGCTGGATGATCGTCGTGTCGTTCGGACGCGGGTCGTGACGCTTGCGGGTCTTCGGGGTCGCCTTCGTAGAACTGCCGCACTCACCGCAGAACATGGCGCCCGCGCTCAGCGGTGCCCCGCAGATCAGGCAATTCACGAAACGACTCCTTCCTTTCGCCGGTCCCGGTCGGGTGTGGAAACCCGGTGCCCGCTCGGCGTGCCCCGATTCGCAGGTGGAACGGATGCCCTTCCAGCGTAGCGAGCGAACGAGCGCAGCGAAATGAGGGCTCGGAACCGGTCCCTGCGGGTGCGTCCCGCGGCGAGCGCGGACCGCAGGTCTTCGACCATTCTCCAGATCTGGTCAGCGACGCCGTCGCTCGGCCGTCCGGGCGCGAAAACAGCCCGGTCCACCGCGACCGCCGCCGCAACAGGCGGCTCCCCGCCGACCGCCTCGGCCAGTTCGAGGCGGGTCGCGCCGACCGGCACATCGATGCCGAAGTCCGCCGCGGTGTCCGCGAATTCGCGCCAGCCGCCGCGCACCCGGTCGAGCGTTGAGCCCCTCCCGCGGCGGAGCCTGCGCCGACGGGCCTTCGCGAGGATCACGACGAGGAACGGGCCGGCGATGACGAGGGCGGCGAGCAGCGTCCAACCGGTGATCGTCAGCACGGTGACGAGCAGCGCCAGCAACGGCGACAGCGGTGCCGGCGGCGTCTCCGCGGCATTCTCCGGAGCGGCGGGATCCCGCTGCTCCGTCACACTCGGGACGAGCGGCGGCACGACGGTCTGCGGTCGCGAGACGATCTGGGGCCGGTCCGGCTGCTTCTCCGGCACGTCGCGCACGGCGGGAGTGGGGTCGATCGTCACCCAGCCCTCCGTTGCCGTCTGGACCTCGATCCAGGCGGAGACGTCGGCCCCGTGCACGATCACCGGCGTTTCCGACGCGTCGGCGGCTCCGAGCGCCTGGGGGGCGAATCCCATGACGACCCTGGCCGGGAACCCCAGCCGCCGCGCCAACAGCGCGGCCGCGACGGCGTACTGTTCGGCGTCCCCGAGCATGGGCTCATCGGTGAAAAGCTGACTGATCCGGTCCAGACCGTGGCCAGACCGGCTCACCGGCTCGTCCTCACCGATGCCGTGACTCACGTAACCATTCGCCTTCAGCCCGTCCAGCATGGCCTGCAATTGCACGCCGGGCGGGTCCCCGGCGCGAACGTATCCCGCGAGCGCCCCTTCGACGGAGTCGGGTAGCGCTTCGAGGGCCGGGAGGGCGGCCGTGCCCGGCGTCAGCGTCGCGAGCGACCCGGGAACCCGTGGCACGACCGCGGTGGCCGTGTAGGTGTCGCCGGAGGCGAGTCCCCCGAGGACGGCAGCGGTCCCCGTGCCGTCGTTGTAGTAGAACGCATCGGCCCGGGCCGTCCCGGTCTCCCCGCTGAAGCGGATGCGTTCGAGTTGCCCGGTACCCGGGACCCAGACGCCCGCGTAATCGTCGATGGTCACGTCGATCGACGAGGGGTCGCCGGAGACCCCGCTCTGGTCGAGCCGGTCGGGCAGGCGGGTGAAGAAGTTCGCTGCGCCGTCGAGGGAATAGACGATTCCGTTGTAGGAATCGAGGGCCGCGAGTCGCAGCCGTCCCCCGGCCGGCAGGCCGGTCACCGACAGCATCACGGCATCGGACCGCCCGGGCTGCAGGTAACTGCGGAATTCGCTCAGCGGGCTCGGGTAATCATTCGGGTCGAAGGGCTGCTGCACGCGGGCCCGCACGACATCCCGGGGCACCTGCACAGGGAAGGCCACGGCCGCCGCGGTGCCGACCCCGATCGCGAGGGCGGCGATCAGCGCGGCCGAGAGCACCCCGCGGGCCGCGGTGAGCCGGCGACCGGCCCGCGATTCGCGGGTGCGCGCGGACTGCCGGGCACCGGAGAGGGCGAGGAGCGCCCGCCGGCGTGCCGCGCGTTGCCAGAGCAGCCAGAACAGCAGCACGACGAAGAGAGCGAGACCGGTCTCGATCGGCGCTAATCCGACGGTCGGTCCGAGGCCGATCCCGGCGACATAGAGCGCGATCGGACCGAACGCGCCGAGCTCGCCGACCCGTGCCCTGAGGGCGATCGAGAGTCCGGCGACGGTGCTCGACAGGACGAGGATGAGGGCCGGAACCAACAGGGCCTGGTACGAGCCGACCGGGAGCACGATCGTGACGAGCTCCTTCCAGCTCAGTGCGGTCGCCGCGGCGAGGTCCCCGAGCCCGGCGAGGGTCGGCAGGACGCCCCCGGTCGCCTCGCCGGGGATCGCAAGCGGCACGCCGACCAGGAAATACACCGCGATCGTGACGAGCGAGACCAGCCACGCCCGCCAGCGGAATACCGTACCGAGGATCGCGATGCCGGAACCGAGCAACGCGGTGACGACGACGAGCACCACGAATTCGCGGTTCCCGTAGACCGGCCAGAGAGTCACGGCCGCGACCATCGTCGCGAGCAGCAGCGCGGCCGTGTTCCCGACGATGAAGGCGGCGGATGCGCGGGGCTGCACTCTCCCGGTCACGCGGCAACCCCCTTGGCGAGGCTCTGCTGCAGGTCTTCGAGGAAGCCGATGGTGAGAACGCTGAGCTCGGCGACGCGCCGGAGGCTCGGCACGGACTCTGTCGCGCAGACGACGGCCACGACTTCGACCCCGCCGGGGAAATGCGTCGCCGCTGCGCGCAGCTCGGCGAGGCTCACCGTTGAGCCGTACACGAGGAAGGCGACGGAAACACCGGCGACGGCATCCGCTGCGGACTGGGCGAGCGCGCCGAGCGGCAACGCGTCCGCCGTGCGATCCACTCGGCACAGGTCGTCGAGCAGGCGGGTGATCGTCAGGGTGCTGAGCCTTTCGGCGGCGGGACGCCGCTTCGTGCCTGCCCGGTTCGGCCGGTGCTGCACCTGGTCCCGGCCGGCCGCACCCGTGCGGGCTGCGGCGGGTGCAACGGTGCTCGTGACGACGGACACCGTGCGTGCGTCGCGGATCGCCCGCACCCCGAGCGAACCGGCGACGCTCACGGCGAGTTCGAATTCCTCGTCGTCGGCGTAGTCGTCTGCGGCGAGGCTCAGTGCGACCAGAAGGTGACTGCGCCGGGACTCCTCGTACTGGCGCACCATGAGGCGGCCGGTCTTCGCGGTGCTCTTCCAGTGGATGCTGCGCCGTTCATCCCCCGGCACGTATTCGCGCAGGGCATGGAAGGACATGTCGAGGTTGGTGAGGTCACGGGTGGGGTTTCCCTCGAGGTCACGGATGAACCCTGTGCTCATGCTCGGAATCGGGAGGGTGCGCGGGTGCACGAAGAGATCGACACGTTCCGCCCAGACGAGTTCCCGGCGCACGAGGCCGACCGGGTCCGCGCGCACCGTCCGCACCGGCCCGATCGGGATGATCCCGCGCCGCACGGTCGGGACGATGAAGACGTCCTCGAAGCTTGCGCCCCTGGCGAGCCCGGGCATGGCGAACTCGGCGAGGCCGAGGCCGACGGGAACCTCGACCCCGACGCCAGGCAGCCGGCGGCCGGTCGGGTTGCGCACGATCAGTTCACCGGGAACCCGTTCCCCCACGACGACCCGGTCCACGGGAACCCTGAGCCGGATCTGGTACGCGGTCCGCCCGAACAGGAAGCCGAAGGAAGCCAGGACGAGCGCGAGTCCAGCCCAGCCGAGCACCACGAGTTCGGTCCAGCCGAGCAGGTAGCCGGTCGCGAGGGCGACGGCGGCGGATGCGAGCACGCTCCAGCCGAGGACCGTGACGACGGCAGTGGCGAGCCGCCAGGTCGTCGTCAGCAGCGCACCGGTCGCCAGGACGGCACGGACCGAGTGCACGAGCAGCACGGCGAGACGACCGTCGGCGGTGTCCTCGCCGAGGCCGTTCGGACGTGCGCCGCCCAGATCGCTCACGCGGCCTGCCGGTCTCCCGGCGGAGGCGTCTCGATCAGGATGCGCGCAACGATGCTCGAGGGTGTGACACCGTCGAACTCGGCCTCCGGATCGAGCAGGAGCCGGTGCGCGAGGACCGCCTCTGCGAGCTGCTTCACGTCGTCGGGAATGACGTAGTGCCGCCCGTTGGCCGCGGCGAGGGTCTTCGCTGTGCGGATGAGGGCAAGCGCCCCGCGCACGCTCGCGCCGAGGCGCACCTCGGTGGTCGTGCGCGTCGCGTCGACCAGGCGGGAGACGTAGTCGTTGATCGAGGGGTCGACGTGGACCGTCCTGGCGAGCGCGGCGAGTTCGACGACCGTCGCGGCAGAGACGACGGCGGGGATGACGACCGCGTGCGCACGCCGTCCGGCACCCTCGAGGATCCGGATCGTCGAGGCGTGGTCGGGATAGCCGATCGAGGCCTTCATGATGAACCGGTCGAGCTGGGCTTCTGGCAGCCGGTAGGTGCCCGCCTGCTCGATCGGGTTCTGGGTGGCGATCACCATGAACGGTTCGGCAACGGGGTGCGTCACACCGTCCGCGGTGATCTGCTCCTCCTCCATCACCTCGAGCAGCGCCGCCTGGGTCTTCGGGCTCGCGCGGTTGATCTCGTCGGCGAGCACGATGTTCGCGAACACGGGACCGCGGTGGAATTCGAAGGCGCCGTTGCGCTGGTCGTAGATGCTGACACCGGTGATGTCGCCGGGGAGCAGGTCCGGGGTGAACTGGATCCGGTTGCTGGTGCCCTGGACGCTCTGCGCGATCGCCCTGGCGAGGCTCGTCTTGCCGGTGCCTGGCACGTCTTCGAGCAGCAGGTGACCGCCGCTGAGCAGCGCGGTGAAAGCCATCCGGATGACGTGGTGCTTGCCGAGCAGCACCCGTTCGACCCCGGAGACGAGCCGTTCGAAGACCTCGGCGAATTGCGCGGCCTCCCCTGCGGTCATCGTGGCGGCGGCCGCCTGCTCGGTCGAGTTCGTCGGGGCATTCATCGGGCCGGTCCTTCGGATAGTCATCTCAGTGTCTTTCGGGTCTTCATGGGAACAGTCTCAACAGTTTCATCGATCTCATCGGTCGTAGTTGTACACCGGGTTGCCCGTGCCGAGCCCGAGGTCGACGGAAACAGCGAGGCGGGCCGTGCCTGCTGCTGCGGGAGCGGCGATAGTGCAGCTGGTGGGGCCACCTGCCACGGGCGCCGTACCCGGGTCCGTCGGCACCGAACAGCTGTATCCGGTCGTGTATGCGCCGTTGTCCGGGCCGTTCGTCCAGCCGAAGACGCCGGTTGCCGGGTCGTAGGCCAGGCCGGTCACGGCGAGGCTGACGGATGCCGCCGGTGCCGTCATCGTCGCGGACCAGGCCCCACACGTGCCCCAGGTGGCCGAGGTGTCGCACGCGCGCACCTGATAGCTGAACGGTGCGCCGAAGACCGTCGGGGTCAGCAGCTGGCGTGGCAGGGCGGTCGCGGTGAAGGTCGCGCTCGCGCCGGGGGTCCCCGTCGCGGCGTCGACGGCCCGGACTTCATAGCCCGTGACGCCGGCGCCCGGGCTGACCGGCGTGATCTGCAGGTCGTATGCCGTGTCGTGCATCCCCATCGAGGCTCCCGGGTCGGTGACCGCGCCGGGAGTCGACTGCACCTGAACGGTGGTGACCTGGCTATTGGTGCAGCCGGCCCTGTTGTATGCCCAGACCACGAAAGAGTACGAAGCGGTGTCCGAGGTGAGTCCGGTGAAGTCGACGCTCGTGGCGCCTGCTCCGAGGTTCCTGAGCTCGGCGACGTTCGCGCCGGTGTGGGGAACGACGACGGTGCCGGGGGCCGGGGAGGTGACCGTGCACGCCTGGTTCCCCGTCGGCACCGTTCCGTTCGTGAGGCGTTGCACGAAGTATCCGCCGACGGGGTCGCCGGAACCGGAGAAGGCATCCCACGCGACGTGGACGGTGCCGGCGGCACCGGCCGATGCGGAGACCGCGCCGGCCGTCGGCGCACCGTAAGGCGTGCCCTGGGTCGAAGCGGATGTCCACGCTGAGAGGGCGGGATATGACTCGTTGCGGGCGCTCACGCTCACCGGAACGAACGCGCCGTTGGCGAGGCCGTTCACCGTGAGCGAGCACCGGGTGGCCCCGCAGCCAGGACCCGTCGCGTTCACGGCGGGCTGGGCCGTGCCGTTGACGGTGACCAGGTAGTCCGTAATCGGGGAACCCGCACCGTTCGGAACGGGTGCCCAGCTGATCGTCAAGCCGCCGTTGAGCGGCGCGGCCGCGAGATTTCCGGGCGCCGACGGCACGACATCGGACCAGACGGTGTCGGCGAGCGCGGTCGTCGCGCCGAGGCCGAGGCCGTTGCGCGCTGCGACAGAGACGCGGACAGCGTTGGCCCGCCCGTTGCCGCCGGTCGGGACCGTGCACGAGGTCGCCTGGCAGGTGGTGGTGCTGATCGCTGCGCCCGTCACGGCATTCACGAGGGTGATCTCGTAGCCGGTGACGGCGGAGTTGTTGGCGGCGCCGGGGTTGAAGGCGACCGCGAGACGGGTGTCCGAGAACCCGGTCACGGAGAGGCTCGTCACCGGGTCCGGCCGGTCCTGAACCGAGATCCGCACGGTGCCCCAGGCGTACCGGTTCGGGTCGTTCGTCGCGTCGGCGACCTCGTACTCGAGGTTCGTGTCCGCCGCAGCGGCGTTCGCTGCGACCTGCACGCTGAGTGTGCTGTTGTCGGCGCTCGGGGTGATCCTGACCCCGGCAGGGATCCCGGCACCGCCGAGTCCGCGCACGGCGACGACCCGGAGCGGGACCTGTGGGAACGGGTTGGCCGCGCCGTCGTTTGCGAGCACGTCGACGACGGTCGTCTGGCCGCGGGGGGCGATCGCGACATCCGCCGCCGGGATGGCGAGCGGCCGGGTGGACGCGACGACACTCATCTCGATGCGCCCGGCCCGACCGGGCGTACCGCCGGCCGAGACGCCGATCGTGATGGACCCGTGGCCGCCCTGCCCACCCGAGGCCGGCAGCGTCGTGGTCCTGGCGTGCAGTGTCAGCTGCTGGCCATCGAGCGAGTAGTCGAATCCGACCGGTTTCGGGTCGAGCACCGAGTACACGAGGGAGGCCTGGTCGTTCGGGTACGGGTAGGACGTCAGTTTGGACAGGTCGATGACCTTGGTCTGGTCGGGTTCGAAGTCGAGTACGGCGCCGTCGAAGGCCGGCGGCTGGTTCGCCTGCGGCGTCACCGTGATCGGGAGAACGATCGTGGCCGTGTGGCCATCCGGGTCTCCTGCGCCGGTGCCGTCCGTGACGACGAACGACACCGAGGCCGGACCGTAGTACTGGTCCGCGCTCGTGAAGGCGATGCTCGTGTCCGAGGTGGCGAGGTCTGCACCGTTGGACCGGGTGGCGTGCACGAGGCTCCGGTCGGTGAGGCGCACCTGCTTGCCGCCGACGGCGACGACGTAGTCGTTGATCGGGATGGTGAGGTTGGCGCCGCTCGCGACGGTGAGCGCGGGAACGCCCTTCCGCAGTTGCGGCAGGGCGTCGGTGTACCCCGGCACCCAGATGAACGCGAGGGCGGTGATGCTCGCGTCGTCGGGGTTCGCGACCTGGAACGGGATGATCTGGCTCGTGGCGTGCACGGTCACCCGGACGCGCTTGGCGTCTGTGACCCTCGCGGAGTCGGCCCAGGACTCGGGGACGCTCAGCGCCAGGCCGCGGGCCGGCCCGTCGGCGAAGGTCACGTTGGCGAGAACGTCGACGTCGACGGTGCCGCCCGCGAGCACGTCGGAGAGGGTCAGGTGGGTGTCCCTGGCCTCTGGCCTGGCACGCGGGGCATCCGCACGCACGACGACGGTGAGGAATGTCGAGCTGGTACCGCCGCGCTCGTTGCTGATCTCGTAGATGAAGCCGAACCGGCCGGGTGTCGCAGGAGCCGTGACCGCGATGGTGTCCCCGGCGATCATGGCCGTGCCGTGGTCGGCCGCGAGGTCGGCAGGGGTGCCGCTCGGTTCGACCGCGCTGATCGTGAGCCGGCCGCCGTCGGGGTCCGAGTCGTTGGCGAGCACGTGAACGGAGACGGTGCTTCCCGGACGCACCACGACGTCGTCGGGGGCCGCGACAGGGTTGCGGGCGCCGTCGAGGCGCGGGCTGATCCCGATCCGCACGGTGCCGATCGCCCGAGCGCCGAGGGCGTCGACGACGGCGTAGCTGAACGTGTCGGTTCCTGCAGAGTATTCCCCGGCCTGGTACCGGAACGTGTCCGTCCCGTCCGCGGTGACGGATCCCTTCTCCGGGTTGGTCTCCTGGCCGACGAGCTGGACCGAGTCGCCGTCAGGGTCGATCCCGGTGAGCGGGATCGACACTTCGACGGTGCCGCCGGAGAGCACCCGCGCGGTCACCGTCTTCGGGACGGGCGGATTGTTGGTGCTCGGGTCGGCTTCGCGCACCGAGATGCGCACCTCCGCGTTGGCATACTGGCCGTCGGGGGCGTTCACCCGGTACACCGCGGTATACGTGCCGGGGGTGGCCGGCGCGAGGTAACGCAGCACGGTTCCCGCGGCGAAGAGCAGGCCTGCGCCCGGGGGCAGGCCGGAGGCGAGGACGGGGTCCAGGGTCAGCGAGTCACCGTCCGGCTGTTCGTCGTTCGCGAGGACCGGGATGTCGATGGTGTCGCCGACCCGGACGGTCGCGGTGTCCGCAACGGCGATCGGGGCCTGTTTCTGACCGAGCGCGGGGATTTCGACGACGGTGACGGTGCCCTCGGCATCGGCGAGCCCGTTGCTGATCCGGTACCCGAAACTGAGCCCGCCGTCCGGCAGCGGACGGGTCAGGGTGACCCGGAGGATCCGCTGGTCGAGGATCTCGATCCGCATGCCGCTGGACGCCGGCACGTTCATCGTCCCGGTGATCAGCAGCACTCCGTTCGCAGGGTCGAAGTCGCTCGCGAGCACGTCGACGAGGGTGGCCTGCTGGCCTCGGATGAAGGCCGTGTGGGGAACGGTGACGGGGGTGCTGTTGGCGTCGGCGGCGGGAGCGACGTCGACGCGCACCCTTCCCGTCGCGGTGAGCTGCCCGTCGGTGACCGAGTACTCGATCTCGTGGACCCCCGGGGTGCTGCTCAGGAACCGGAACGCACCGGAGGCGAAGTCGGGGGTGATCGTGGCATCCGGCTTGGCGGGGACGCTCGAAAGCCGCAGCGGCGCCGACCCGCCGCGGGCGTGGTCGAGCGGGGACACCGAGACTTCGGCCCCCGCGGTCGCGAGCACGATGAAGGAGTCAGCAACGATCGGCACGGCGCCGCTCGCGCGCACGGAGACGGTCAGCGAGCCCGTGCCGAGCAGGCGGCCGTCGGAGACGCTCAGGCCGACCCGTTTGTCATCGGCGTTCGTGCCGGCATCCGTGAAAACGACGGCGCCTGCGGGGGTGAAGCTCAGCAGGTCGGGGCCCGCGGCGGACGCTGAGGCGAGGTAGACCGGGTCGCCGTCGGGGTCGATCCAGTCGCCGAGCACCTGGCTTGTCACCCGGCCGCCGGCACGCACGGTCGCGTGGGTGGTCCGCACCTGCTCGGGAGCGGAGTTCTCCCCCGGCGCCCTGAGAGTGACGGTGACGGTTGCGGATGCGCTCCCGCCACGGCCGTCGTTGATCGTGTATCCGAAGCGAAGCTGACCGGTTGCCGCCTCCGCGACGGTGAGCTGCACCTGCTGGTTGTTGCCGACGAGGTCGAGCCGGCCGTCGGTCGCATCGATCGGTGTGACCGATTCGATCACGAGCACGTCCCCGTTCGGATCGGAGTCGTTGAGGAGCACGGGGAGGGTCACGATCCGGCCGGGCCGGGCTCCGAAGGAGTCGTCCACGGCGACGGGCGGGGCCTGCACCTTGTCGTAGACCGGAGGGGTGTCATCGCCGTTGGTCTCGATGCGCTGGGTGTCCGGGGTCGTGTCGATCAGGTCGGCCCAGTTGTCGATCAGCTGGTTGTCGCGCTGGACCGCCCAGGTCGAACCGTTGTGCGCATCGTTCAGCACGAGCCCGGTGCCGTTGCGCCGGAAGGCGAGCCTGGCGTTGTCGTTGAGCCCGGTGAGGGTCGTCGTCGTGCCGGACTGCGTTCCACGGGAGCCTCCGGACGCTCCCGACGCCGAGCCGCCGGACCCGGCGTCGCCGCAGTCGCGCCAGGCCGTGCCATCCGACCAGGCGGCATAGGCGCACTGTCCGGCGGTGTCCGGGGCCGCCGCTGTGCCGTTCCGGCCGCTGACGAGCACGGTCGGGGCGCCGCCGGAGAGCGGGACGGCGACGAGCCCCTGCTCGTGGGCGATCAGCACGCGGGAGCCGGAGAGACTCGGCTGCTGCAGGGCGGGGGCGCCGCCGTCGACGATCAACCCGGACAGGTCGACGTCCCTGCCATCGAGGAACAGGTGCCGCGAGGTCGCGTTGAGCAGCGCCCAGGCGCCGTTCACGCTCGTCAGCTGATAATCGTCGCCCGGCGACCCCGCGCTGAGCGTCTGGCTCGAGGTGACCGTTCCGCTTCCGGAGGGCGCCTGGGCGAGGGCGCCCGTCGCGGGAGTGAATGAGACCAGGGTTCCGGTGTCGTCAACGCTCACGACCGAGCCGGCGCCGAGGGAGAGGGTCGGCGCGGTCGCCGTGTCGAAGCTCGCGAGCCGGCTCGTCGGGGTCTCCCAGACCTCGCCGTTCGAGGCGATCAGGGTGCGGGTTCCTGCGAGGAACACGGCGGGCGCCCGGGGCGGCAGTGCAACGCTGCGCACGATCGTTGCCGTGGCCGGGTCGAGGATGTCGAGGGAGCTGTTGCCGGTGTCGAGCACGAGGACCGTCGCTCCGGACTGGAGCACGTCGAGATTGGAACTCTCGCTCGTCACGACCGTGTTGAGTTCCATCACGGCCGTGTTCGCCCGGCCGACAGCCTGGCGGGTCTCGTTGGTGACCCAGACGGCGGCATCGCCGAGGTCAAGACGCTGGGCGGTGTACCCGCCCGACACGACAGCGGTCGTCACGACGAGGGCCAGGACGAGCGTTCCGCCGAGGGCCGTCGCCCACGCCGAGCGGTGCGCAGCGAACTGGCGGGAGACCCAGAGACGGATCACGAAGCGTCGCCGCCTCTGGTCAGGTCACCGCGCGTGCTTCCGGTCACGGACCCACCGGCGTCGACGCACTTCTCGCCGCTCGCGCCCCCGGTGCGCCCGTCCCGGTTCACGGCGACACTTGCGCAGACCCTGGCCTGTCCGTGCGGGTCGACGCTGAACTCAGTGCCCTTCTGGATGCTGCTCTCTCCGGTGCGGAGGGTGATCACGTAGCTGTCCCCCCGGGCGATGCCCGGGTCAGCCCAGCCGAACACGACCATGCCGTCCCGCAGCTCCCCGGAGACATTGCTCACGGTCGGCAGCCCTGGCGTCGCCTGGTGCGAGAGCGCCGACGCCGTAACGACGGCGAGAACGACGATGACGATGGATGCCGCAACGAGCGCCCAGACGAGCACCGAACGCCGCCAGACCCCCGGCACCGAGCCCCTGGCTGTGCCGCGGGACCTGCCCCTGGCCGTGCCCGCGCTGCCCGCAGTCCCCGCCGAACCGTCGAACCCAGAGGGGCTGCGCGCGCCGGAGGTGTCGGCGAGCGCGCCGGCCGCCGAACGGCGCCCTCGTGGCGCCTGATGCACCCGGCGGCGGCGCGGCTCCTGGTACGCATTGATCGAATTCACGGCGGAGATGCGGGTGCGGTCGTCGTCGTCGACGCCGTTCTCAGCGGCCCAGTCCTCGTCGGCGACCTCGAGCCGGGTGGGGAGGAGGCCCAGTTCGGCCTCGACGGACTGCAGCTCCCTGATGAGCTCGAGCATGCTGCCCTGGCGCGACTCCGGACGCCGGGACATCGCGCGCTGGAGGATGAGCTCGAGCCTGCCCGGGGCATCCGAGCGGCCGATCGCCGGGACCCTGGCCTTGTTGATGCGGGAGATGAGCTGGGCCGAGCTGTTCTCGGCGCCGGGAATCTCGAACGGCGAATGACCGGCGAGGAAGGAGTACAGGGTGGCGCCGAGGGACCAGACCTCGGAGGCGACGGAGCCGGAGACCTCGTCGAGGAGGACTTCCGGAGCGGACCAGGGGATGGACAGCCCGACCGCTTCGACGTTTCTGGCCTCGCTCACCGTGGCCGCGATGCCGAAGTCGCCGAGAACGGCATGCCCGTAGCGGGTGACGAGGATGTTCGAGGGCTTGAGGTCCCGGTGCAGCATGCCGGCCTGGTGCGCGGCCTGGACGGCGTTCGCGATGGTGATGCCGACCTGGAGCACTTCAGGGACGCCGAGAGGCTCTGTGCGGTAGCGCTGGCTGAGCGCCGGAGAGCACTGTTCCATCACGAGGTATGGGCGTCCGTCGGCCGAGACGCCGGCCTGGAAAACGGTCAGGATCGACGGGTGCGAGCTCAGCGAGGCCATCAGGTTGGCCTCGGCCTGGAACAGCTGCCGGACCTGGTCGTTGACGACCTCGGCGAGGAGCACCTTGACCGCGACCTGTCGGCGCGGAAGGTCCTGCTGGTAGAGGAAGACGTCGGCGAAGCCTCCGGAGCCGAGCACCCGGAGGTAGGAGAACCCCGGCAGGTTCGGGGGCGTCGACGGTAATCGTCGCTGCATCGCGGCCTCCCCGTCTCGCTCTCGCCAATGGTCCCTGGACTGGTCCGTGAACGCGCATCGAACGGGTATCACGACTGGCGTCACTCAAGTTTAGGCAGTTGCCCCGCACGTGTCCGGGATGCTGCTCCCCCAACTCAGGGGGTGTCGAAATCAGTGCGTGTCGAGATGGCCGATGTCGAGCGGGCCGGTGTCGGCGTCCTGCGAGGCGGACGGGCCGCCGGTTCCCAGGTCCTCTTCACGGTCTTCGCTGTCTTCGATATCGAGGACGTCGAGGACGATCACCGTCACGTTGTCACGACCGCCGTTCTCGAGCGCGGCCTCGACGAGCGCCTTCGCGGCGTCGTCCGGGTCCGGGTTCGAGATCAGGAAATGCCGGATGCCGTATGCGGTGAGTTCCTTGGTCAACCCGTCGGAGCAGATCAGGAGGCGCATCCCCGGGTGCACAGGCAGCACACGGTAATCGGGGATCGGCGCCTCGTGGAACCCGACGGCGCGGGTGATGATATTGCCGTGCGGATGGACATCCGCTTCGTCGCGGGTGATCCGGCCCGCGTCGACGAGTTCCTGCACGACGGAATGGTCGATGGTGATCTGTTCGAGCACACCGGAGGTGAGCAGGTAGACCCGGGAGTCGCCGATGTTGAACACGACCCACTGGGGAGCGCCGGACACGAGGGTGAGTGCGGCTCCCGTCACCGTGGTCCCGGTGCCGAGGTCGGTCACGCCGACTCCGGACGCCATGTCCGTGACCGCGAGGCCGAGCGCCGCGTTGATGGCCGCATTCTGCGGCGAGTCCCGCCCGGCAAGTTCGGCGAGCCGGTGCACGACGGCCGCGCTCGCGACGTCGCCAGCGGAATGCCCGCCCATGCCGTCCGCGACCGCGAATATGGGCGGCGCGGATATCAGGCTGTCTTCATTGACTTCGCGGCGATGCCCGGTGTCGGTGAGTGCGGCCCACGCGAGCGAGACCGTCTTCTTCACCGAGGGGAAAGCGACCTCGAATCCGCCTGAGCCTTGACCAATCTGGGTCACGGGTGGTGCCTTCCACGATGTGCTGGGAAATACGGAGCCGACTCGGTGCCGCTCGCCGGGATGATCTCGATGATGTTATCGTCCCCGATGTCTATTCTCGTACCCGGAGGCACAGTTCGGGAATCGCCGGGACGGAGCCGCTCCCTGCGCCCGTCCGCGGAGACCACGATGGTGCCGTTCCGGGAGCCCGCGTCAGTGACGACGATGACGTCCCCCACCTGCCGGATGTCGACGTGGGTCGCGGACACGAGCGAGCCGGCAGAGACGACGGCCACGAGAGTGATGCCCGGCCCGACGGGGATGCGCGGCTGTGCGGGGCGCCTGCCCAGCCGATATGGACGGTCGAGAGGGAACTCACGGCCGTCGGACAGCCGGAACCGGGCGAGTGGCGGACGGAGGGCTGCGCCGGTCGCGGTGTCCTCGGTGTCCTCGGTGTCCTCGGTGTCCTCGGTCTCCTCGAGCTGGCGGATCACGGTGTCACCCGCCCCGCGGATCACCGTGTCGTCCGGCCTGCGGATCACCGTGTCGTCCGCCCCGCGGATCACCGTGTCGTCCGCCCCGCGGATCACCGTGTCGTCCGGCCTGCGGATCACCGTGTCATTCGGCAGGCGCATCGCGGTGTCGTCCGTTTCGGCCGCCAGGCCGCCTGGCGACCAGCGCGCCGTCCGGCCGACCACTGTGCCCTGTTCGTTCCCGGTTCCGCTTCCAGCGGGTACGGCGGCGGGCGCCGCCGTGTCCGGGGAACCGATCACGACGACGGTCACTGCGGAGAAATCGGCGAGGTTCCAGGGCCGGATGCCCTGGTCGGTGAAGCGTCGTGATCCGCCGACCGAAAACACGTCGACGGCGATCTGTCCGCGCACGACGACGGTCACGGCGGACTCATCCGCTGCTGCACGGATCACGAGCGCGAAGGACTCGAGTGCATCGGAGCCACCGAGCGGCAACAGTCCGACGAGGGCCTCTGCCGAGACGCTGGCGTCTCCGGCCCTGCTCGAGAGCGCCGTGACGAGGCCACGGGGCGCGTCGGTCGGGACCGCGGCGACGAAGGAGCGGCCGGCCACGAACATCCACTCTGGGTCCATGGGACTCCCTTCGTCCTCCTAGGATCTTCACCGTATCCCGAGTACGCGGATCCGCCGTGCGGCGCGGGGAGACCCCACGCACCGGCAAAACCCTCCGAGGTATGGAATCCGCAGCATTTGCCGTAAAAAGCTGCGGAATCGCTTGCGGGGGGAGGGTCTCGCTGGCATAATCGCTGGATGGTCGCAAACGGACGTACCACGCCGGGCAAGCCGGTACCCCTCGATGACGTCTCGAAGAAAATCATCGAGCAGCTGCAGGTCGACGGGCGCAGGTCGTACGCGGAGATCGGCAAGGCCGTCGGACTCAGCGAGGCCGCCGTGCGCCAGCGGGTGCAGAAGCTCACGGATGGCGGGGTCATGCAGGTCGTGGCCGTCACCGACCCGATGCAGCTCGGTTTCTTCCGCCAGGCCATGATCGGCATCCGTGCCTCGGGAGACACCCGGATACTGGCGGAACTGCTCGCCGCGATGCCGGCCGTTGACTACGTCGTGCTGACAGCAGGCTCCTTCGACATCCTCGTCGAGGTCGTCTGCGAGGACGACGATGAGCTCCTCGACCTGCTCAACTCCCAGATCCGCAACCTCGACGGGGTCAGGTCCACTGAAACATTCGTCTATCTCAAACTCCACAAACAGTTCTACAACTGGGGAACACGGTAAAAAATGACACTCTCAGAACCCTTGCTCGAATCCGTTCCCGCTTCGCCCGCGGTCGTCAGCGCTGACGCGACCGGTGCGGATGCCGCCGCTACGCCGGAGGATGCCGGGCCCACCGTCTACACGGACGCCGAGAACGCGGCCATGCAGCAGAAGGCCAAGGACCACCTCTGGATGCATTTCTCACGCCAGTCGGTCGTCGAATCCGGCACGGGCGTTCCGATCATCACGAAGGGCCTCGGACACCACATCTGGGACTCGAACGGAAAGAAGTACATCGACGGCCTGAGCGGCCTCTTCACGGTCAATGCCGGGCACGGGCGCAAGCGCCTCGCCCAGGCGGCCGCCAAGCAGGCGGAGGAACTCGCGTTCTTCCCGATCTGGTCGTACGCGCACCCGAACGCGATCGAGCTGGCCGACCGGCTCGCCTCGTTCGCTCCCGGCGACCTCAACCGCGTCTTCTATTCGACAGGTGGCGGCGAGGCCGTCGAGACCGCGTTCAAGCTCGCCAAGTACTACTGGAAGCTTCAGGGCCGCCCGACCAAGCACAAGGTCATCTCCCGCAATGTCGCCTATCACGGCACGCCGCAGGGAGCCCTCGCGATCACGGGTATCCCCGCGATGAAGGAAATGTTCGAACCGGTCACCCCAGGTGGCCTCCGGGTGCCCAACACGAACTTCTACCGGGCGGACGAGATGGGCTCCGGCTTCGGCGACGACATCGAGAAGTTCGGCCTCTGGGCAGCGAACCGGATCGAGGAGATGATCCAGTTCGAGGGGCCTGAGACGGTCGCCGCCGTGTTCCTCGAGCCCGTGCAGAACTCCGGCGGATGCTTCCCGCCGCCCCCCGGCTACTTCAAGCGCGTGCGCGAGATCTGCGACAAGTACGACGTGCTCCTCGTCGCCGACGAGGTCATCACCGCGTTCGGCCGGATCGGGAACATGTTCGCCTCGACGACCTTCGGTATCGAACCGGACATGATCACCTGCGCGAAGGGCATGACGAGCGGTTACTCGCCGATCGGCGCGACGATCGTCTCCGACCGCATCTACGAGCCGTTCAAGCACGGCGACACGACGTTCTATCACGGCTATACCTTCGGCGGGCACCCGGTCTCCTCCGCGGTCGCGCTCGCTAACCTCGACATCTTCGAGGAAGAAGGGCTCAACGAGAACGTCCGCACGAACTCGCCGATCTTCCGCGCCGAGCTCGAGAAGCTGCTCGCGCTGCCGATCGTCGGCGACGTGCGCGGCGAGGGCTACTTCTTCGGGATCGAACTCGTCAAGGACAAGGGCACGAAGGAGACGTTCAGCGACGAGGAATCCGAACGCCTGCTTCGCGGCTATCTGTCCAAGGCGCTCTACTCCGCCGGGCTGTACTGCCGCGCCGACGACCGCGGCGACCCCGTCGTGCAGCTCGCTCCCCCGCTGACCATCGGTCCGTCCGAGTTCCGCGAGATCGGCGACATCCTCTACGGCGTGCTCGCGGAGGCCCCGAAGTACCTGTAGGAGTCGCGGGCAGGACACCGAGCGCTGGGGTTCCGCCGTTTCGCTTGTGGTGCACCACCGGCGGAACGGCGGAGCACCCGCGTTCGACCCCGCAGTGCCGCTCGCGTGGTCGATCAGGTGTCACCGGCGTCATCCGCCGGCACCGCGAACGCCCACTCGGGCAGGTGCCCGGCGGAGACGACGGTGAGCAGCAGCCTGGCCATGCCGTATTCCGGGTCGATCGCCAGGGCCTGGTCGATGAAGATCCCGGCGACCGAGCTGCGCCCGAGCGCCCACGACAGCCAGGCGAGCATGCACAGTGGCGCGGGGCGCACTCGTTTCGGAGCTAGCGCGACCAGTGTCTTCAGGAGGTCGATACCGCGTTCGATCCGTTCAGGGTCAGGACGTTGCGAGACGGATCCGAGCATGAGGTCGCCGGTCTGCGCGAGGTCCCCCGTTGCGCCGGATCCGGCCTGCTCCTCTGCGACGATGTCGTCCATGCTGCGGCCGGTCTCGCGCTGGATCGCGGCATACCGTTCGTTCAGTTCGTGCGTCACCCGCCCGATCTCCTCGCCGAACGCGATCTGCAGCATGACCTGGTCGCGCCGGGCCGGGCTCTTCAGCAGGAACAGCAGGGTTGCTGCCTGTTCGGCGTCGAGAGCGGAGGGGTCCCGTTCGAGCGCGGCCTCCGTTGTCGACACCGGGTCGAGGATGTCCCCGACCATGGCCACGAGTTCGGGCAGGTCGGGCGCGTCGGGAACCTGGGACCCGAGGCATTCGTACCGGGTCAGCCTCCTGGCGCAGCGGTCCCGGAGCGCGAGGTCGACCTTCGGCAGGTCGGCCCGGCTCACGAGGTGCCCGAGTTCACGCCGGGCCTCCGGCGGCAGGTCGCGGTTCACCGGGGACTCCGCGATCTCGGACAGCGGCCGCCCGCCCGCCGGGCAGGCGGGGTCGAGATAGGAACCCCAGCCGTCTGCGGCGACGCACAGGGAATCCCGGACGAGGAAGCCGGACAGTTCGGCCCGGCGGCCCAGGATTTCCGCGAAGCGCTCACCGGGGATGCCCGGCACGTCCGCGAACCGTTCGTCGGTGTAGAGGACGGGTACGACGGCGTCCACCCCCTCGATCTTGCACAGCGTGCCGACGAGAGTGGTCGCGACGCGGCGGAGGACCGTGCGTGCGAGGTCGGGTTCCGGCAGGTTGAAGCGCAGGGCTCCGCAGGTGCGGTTGCCGCGGAAGGCGACGAGGACCACGCTGCGCTCGGGCTGGAACCCGGCGAGCTGTGGCACGAGGGCGAGGAAGTCGTGGGCTTCCTTGGTCTTCACGATGGTCGGTGTCATGCGGACACTCTCCCGGGGCGTTCCCTCCCCGGGTGCGCTCGCTGGGGATCGGTGCATAACTCGCGCAAGGAACGCAACCTGTGCATAACTCCCCACGTAGTCTTGGAGCTATGCCCATTTCGACCATCGTGGACGTCCTCCTCGTCCTGCTCTTGCTGGGCTATGTCGTCTCCGGCTACCGCAGCGGCCTGATCGGCAGCCTGAGCGGCATCGCCGGCCTCGTCGCCGGCGGTATCGCCGCATACTTCCTCGTTCCGCTCGTCGGAGCCTGGGTGCCTGCAGCGGAGTGGCGCACCGCAGCGACCCTCGCCACCGCCGCCGTCCTCCTGCTCGGCGGCCTGTCGATCGGCGGAACCCTCGGCAGGGTGCTCCGTCCCCGAGCGGCCCGAAGACGGCTGCTCGTCGTCGACCGGGTGTTCGGCGCCGGCATCGCCGTCGTCGTCGCAGCGAGCATCGTGTCGATGCTCGCCTTCAGCATCGGGTCGCTCGGGGTGCCGGTCCTGTCGCCCGCGATCGCCTCGTCGACGGTGGTGCGGTCGATCGACTCGCTCACGCCCGATCCGGTCAAGGCCTTCCTCGCCCAGCTGCGTGCGATGGTCGTCACCGAGGGCATCCCTCGGGTCATCGAGGCCTTCAACGGGCCGGTGCCCACGGTTCCCGTCGTCACCGGCACGAGCGCCGAACTGCTCGCCGCGCAGAATTCCGTGCTCAAGATCGTCGGGACGGCATATGCCTGCGGGCAGAATCAGTCCGGGAGCGGCTTCGTCATCGCGCCGGGCCGGGTGCTGACCAACGCGCACGTCGTCGCGGGCGTCTCAGAGCCCGTCGTCGAGTCGGCTGACGGCACGGCCCGCGCGGGAACCGTCGTGTACTTCGACCCGGCGGCCGACCTCGCCGTCATCGCCGTCGCTGGGCTCGATGCCGAACCTCTCGGCCTCGGTGCGGACCTCGCGACAGGAAGCCTGGCCGTGAGCGACGGCTATCCGTACGGCGGACCGTTCGAAACCGGACCCGCGGAGGTCGTCGCGGTCGCACCGGCTGTCGTCGGTGACATCTACGGCGACAATCCGACCTCCCGGTCGATCTACACGCTCGCGGCGGACATCCAGCACGGCGAGTCCGGCGGGCCGCTGCTCAATCAGGACGGCAAGGTCGTCGGCGTCGTCTTCGCGAAGTCGACGGTCACCGCCAACATCGGCTACGCCCTCGCGATGGAGTCCGTCACCCCCGTCGCCGCAGAGGCCGCATCGCTCACAGACTCCGTCGAGCCCGGGCACTGCGTCGTCGGCTAGCTTCACCCGGTCAATGCGAAAATAGGGAAGAACACCGGGGAGCGAGACCGCTCCCCGAGGAGAGGCCACCATGACCATCACCGCTGCCGCCGACGGTTCGGCCCTCGGTAACCCGGGACCGGCCGGCTGGGCCTGGTACGTCGACGACTCCTGCTGGGACGCCGGCGGCTGGAAGCACGCCACCAACAACCAGGGCGAGCTCAAGGCCGTCCTCGAGCTCTTCCGCGCGACCGCGCACCTCGACGAGGACCTCCTCGTGCTGTGCGACAGCCAGTACGTGATCAACTCGGTGACCAAGTGGATGCGCGGCTGGAAGGCCAAGGGCTGGCGCAAGGCCGACGGCAAGCCGGTGCTGAACCTCGAGTTGCTCCAGGAGATCGACGCGGCGCTCGCCGGCCGTCGCTACCGGTTCGAATGGGTCAAGGGACACGCGAACCACCCGCTCAACGAGGCAGCGGATGCCCGGGCCAGGGCCGTCTCCGAGGCGTACCAGCGCGGTGGGCCGATCCCGAAGGGTCCCGGGTTCGTGCGCGCGGGCACCCCGGCGGCACCGGCGGCCCAGACGGCCCCTGCGGTTCCTGCGGTCGGCCCTGCAGCCGGTGCCGCCTCGCGAGAGCAGAAGCCGGCCGTGCGCCGGGCCGTTTCCGCTCCGCCCGCGCGCGCGGCGCATCCGGAGTTGTTCTCGTTCGACGACGCCGCAGACCCCGCCGCCGCACATGAGGTCTCCCTCACGCTCACCGCCGAGCAGCACGCCCGCCTCACCGCACACGCAGCGCGCCTCGGGCTGACGGTTGAGGACGCGCTCCGCACCCTGATCTAGCGGGGTCAGTGGACGGGCAGCCAGCGGCCGTGGACGCGCTCGGTGACCTGCCACGTGATCACTCCCGCGCGGACGCGGGTGCCCGCGAGGGTGTGCGCGCCGATTCGGACCGCTGAGGCCGCATCGTCCGCGGTGAAGCGCACGGTCGCGCGCGCCGAACCGGCCACGACGGCCAGGTCGGACGCCTCGACGGTCGTGAGCTCGGCCGCGGCGGCCGCAGCAGCCGGCAGGACGGAGTCGGGGGCGACCCCGGGTTGCAGGCTGCCGATGGTCATGGTGATCCGGAACGAGGGCATTCCCTCAGCGTAAGCGGGGCTTCAGCGAGCGGGGAACCGCACCTCGACCCGGGCGCGATCGGCGAGCTCGTCGCCGGAGAGATCCGTGAGCGCGATGATCACGACGCTCGGGGCGTTCCCGAGCCGGTCGAGCACCGCTCCCACGTCGATCGCGGCGTACGGGTCGTCGGGGTCGAGTTCCTCGGGGCGCACGCCGAAGACGGCGTCGGCGTCGTCGACCAGGAGTACGGCGCCCTCTTCTTTCACCCGTTCGAACAGCCGATCGAGCGTCGCATCGGTCTCCTCGGGGGACGACGCGACGACACTGTCGAGCCCGACGGTGACGAGGGCCTTGCCGAGCTCGCTCGCAGCGGATGCCGCCGCCGCGGCCTTCGCACCGGCATCCGTGCCGCTGAACACGGCGATCGCCCCGGCGCCCGCGAGCTTCACGACGTCCCGGATCGTTCCGAGCTTCGTGACCCGTTCCGTCGTGTCGAGTGTGAATGACGCCATCACCGCGAACGAAACGCGCAGGGGGGCGGCGGATGCCTGCCAGAGCGAGGTGAGCACCTCGGTCGTGAGCGGAGAGGGGGTGAGCCAGACCTGGAGTTTCTCGCTCGACGTCACGGGAACCGTGAGTACCGGATGCCGTTCGATCGCGGCCTGTGCGGTGCCGAAGTCGCGGTGGCTTGCCGCGTCGGTGTCCTCGATGTCGGCCGCGAAGGCGCTCACGAGATAGCGCAACTCCGCGATGACCCGGCTGGGCCCATGCTGTGCGCTCGCCTCGCGATAGCTGATCAGGCTGTCGCTGTAGAGGAACAGGTTGATCGACGACCCGGTGACCCCGGTGCGTGCGACGTCGAGGCTGCGCGCCGTCACGTTCAGTCCGAAGGGCGACCCGGCGAGCATCGACTGGAGCGCCACAGTCGTGGCCGCGATCACCTGCCCGTAGTTCGAGAGCGAGGACATGGCGACTCCGGCTTCTGGGGCAGTGGACCCGCCACCGATTTCACGCTACTCCGCCTGACCGCGCAGGTCGAGGACTTCTCGTGCCGCTGGATCAGAAACGGATGTCCGAACTCGACACGGTGAGGTCGTGGAGCACGTCGGGCAGCACCTCCACGCCGATGCCCGGCCCGGTCGGAACCCGGAGGTGGCCGTCCTCGAGCACGAACGGCTTCGTCAGGTCCTGGGCGTAGTAGCGGCTCGAGGCGGAGGTGTCCCCCGGAAGAACGAAGTTGGGCAGCCCGGCGAGCGCCACGTTCGCCGCCCGGCCGATGCCGGTCTCGAGCATGCCGCCGCACCAGACCGGAACGCCGTGGGCGGCCGCGACGTCGTGGATCCGCCTGGCCTCGAGGTAGCCGCCGACCCGGGAGGGCTTGACGTTGATGATGCTGCACGCGCCGAAGGTGATCGCTGCGGCGGCGTCCCTGGCCGACTCGATCGATTCATCGAGGCAGACCGGGGTCTGGATGAGGGTCGCGAGGGCGGCGTGCCCGAGCATGTCGTCTTCTGCGAGCGGCTGTTCGATCAGGAGCAGGTCGAAGGGGTCGAGCCTGGCGAGGTGGCGGGCGTCAGCGAGTGTGTATGCGGTGTTCGCGTCGACCTGGAGCAGCACGTCGGGCCCGAAGCGCTCGCGCACGGCACGCACGGGGGCGAGATCCCAGCCCGGCTCGATCTTGAGCTTGATCCGGAGGTACCCCTCGTCGAGGTAGCCCTCGACGGCGGCGAGGAGCCGGTCGATCGAGTCCATGATCCCGACGGAGACCCCGGCGGGGACGAGGTCGCTCACCGCTCCGAGGTAGCCCCCGAACGAGACTCCCGAGGTGCGGAGCTGGGCGTCGAGGATCGCGGTCTCGAGGGCGGCCTTCGACATCCGGTGCCCTTTGACCGCGGCGAGCGCCGGTGCGACCCGCTCGGCGGTGAGGCGTTCGCCGGCCGCGTTCAGCCGCGGGGCGAGGTGGTCGCGGATCACGAGTTCGCAGCCGTCGAGGAACTCCGAACTGTAGAGGGGCTCGGCCTCCGCGGCGCATTCGGCCCAGCCCTCGGAATCCGCCGTTGTCACGTGCACGAGGAGGGCCTCGCGCTCGGACACCGAGCCGAAGGAGGTACGGAACGGGCTGACGAGCGGGAGGCGCACCCGACGCAGTTCGATGTTCTCGATCTTCATCCCGGTTTCCTCCGTCTCGCGCCCCGGCCACGAGCGCCCTCCCCCTGAATCTAACGCTTCGAAAGAACCCGGGAGCTCACCACACCGTGCGAGAGCGCTCCTGCGCGACGACGGCCTCACGGTCGGCGAGACGTCGCAGTCCGGCCAGCGGCTGGCTCATCCGGTGGTTGCCGCGGATGCGCGGCTCGACCCTGTCGAGGAAGGCCCAGTAGCCGGCCGTGAATGGGCAGGCATCCTCGCCGAGTCGTTTCTTCGGGTTGAACGGGCAGCCGCCGCAGAAATCGCTCATCGTCGAGATGTATGCGCCGCCCGACGCGTATGGCTTGGTCGCGACTATGCCGCCGTCGGCATGCTGGGACATCCCGACGACGTTGGCCGGCATCACCCACGGTGTGCCGTCCACGAACGCCGCAATGAACCAGTCGTTCAGCTCGCCCGGGTGATAGCCGCGCTGCATGGCCTGGTTGCCCAGGATCATCAGGCGCTGGATGTGATGGGCCCAGCCGGTGTCGGCAACGGCGTTCAGCACGTGGCTGACGCACGCCGCGCGCACGCCGGAGCCGTCGAGCTCACGGAACGACCGGGGCAACGGCTCGTGGGCGCCCAGGAAATTGCTGTCGCCGACGTAGTCGGGTCCGAGGTGCCAGTAGAGGTGCCATACCCAGTCCCGCCAGCCCATCAGCTGGCGGACGACCGCCTCGACGCTCTGCAGCGGCGCCGCGCCGCTCGCATGGGCCGAGACGACCGCATCGATCACCTCCCGCGGGTGCAACAGCCCCAGGTTCAGCGGAACGCTCAACCGGGAGTGCGCCATCGCATCGTCTCCACGCAGCGACGCGTCCTCGAAGGGACCGAAGTCGTTCAGCCGGGTCTCGATGAAGTCGTCGAGGGCGGCCAGGGCTTCGGCCCGGGTCGCGGCGAAGCGTCGCGGTCCGTCCCGGCCGATCAGGGTGATCCGGCCATCCGCCTGGAGCCGGTCGAGGTCGCGGCGCACCTCGGCGTCGATCTCGTCTTCGACCGGGGTCCACGGGTCGGGCAGGCCGAGGCCGACGGCCCCACGGGGCGGCGGGCGGCGGTTGTCGTGGTCGAAGTTGAACCGGCCGCCTTCGGGGTCTGGGCCGCGCATCAGGACGCCGGTCCGGGCGCGCACCGAGCGGTAGAACTGCTCGAGCACCAGCCGGGAGGCCGGTCGGCCCGCCGCCCAGTCCGCGAAGTCGGCCTCGCTCGTGACGAAACCCCTGCTGGGCAGCACGTCGGCCCCGAGTTCGGCCACGAGCGCCCGCGCCCCCCAGCTGGTGGGATCGATCACCTCGAGCGGGCGTCCGGAGAGCACGTCGCGATAGTGCTCCGCGCGCAGGAATTCCGCCCGATCGCCGAGTTCCCGCGCCCGGTGCCGCAGTGCGCTGAGGATCAGGTGCGCCTTCGCCCGGTGGTACGGCCGGCGGCCAAGGACCCCGACGGCCTCGACCAGGACGATCGGTCCGCCGTCATCGAAATGCGGTCCGAGCTGGTCGGCGAACAGGAATCGGGGCACCGGCATGGTCGTGATTCTAGAGCCGGGCAAGCGCATCAGATTCCGCCGGTCGTGCCGTTCGGGGCGGATGCCCAGCCGGCGCCGGTTAACCTCGGGTATGGGCAGGTTCACGGACAGCTGGCGGTCGCATCTCCTCTCGACGCTGTCCGGAAACTCCGAGGGACGGCCCTCGTGGGTGGAGAAGATGGAACTCGGCGAGGACGCCGGTTTCTTCGGACCGGGGTCGGCCGCGTGGGCGGTGCACGGCGGGATGGCGACGATGGTCGCCGGGATCCGCGCGCTGCTGATGCAGACCCTGCACCCGGGCGCGATGGCCGGGGTGCACGACTGGTCGCGGTACCGGGAGGACCCGCTCGGGCGCCTCTCCGGGACGATCCAGTGGCTTGTGACGGTCACCTTCGCCGACACGACCGTCGCGACCGACGAGTCGACGCGGGTCGGGCGTTTCCACGACCGGGTGACGGGCACCTACCTCGATGCGGCGGGAGTTTCGCGGCCCTACGCCGCCGGGGACGCCGAGCTGCTCTCCTGGGTGCACATCGTCTTCACGGATGCCTTCCTCGAGTCCCACAAGCTGTGGGGAGGCAGCATCCCGGGTGGCGCTGACGGGTACGTGCGCGAGTGGGCGAAGGCCGGCGAGCTGGTGGGAGTGCAGCACCCGCCGCGGTCGGCGGCGGAGCTCGCCGCCCAGTTGGCCGCCTTCACGGATGCCGGGGTACTGAAGAGCGACGAGCGCGTCGCCGAGGCGGTGCGTTTCATCCGCAATCCGCCGCTGCGGCGCGGGATGCTGCCGTTCTACCGGGTGATGTTCGCCGGTGCGGTCGCATCGCTCCCCCGCGAGTACCGGCGGCTGCTCGGGCTGCGCCGCTCGGTGTTCCCCGTCGTGTGGGCGACCGGGGCGGTTCTCGGGATCGTGCGGATGCTGCTCGGCGCGTCGTCGACGTCGGAGGACGCGGCCCGGACCCGCATCGACCGCATCGCCCGTGCTCGCGTCGCGCCAGAGCCCGACGCTGAGGTGTCGCAGATCGACGTTCCCGGGCCCAGTTAACCTCGATCTGCGACACCTCACGGCGCGGCGGCATCCGTGGGCGGAATCGCGGCGCGGGAGGCTGCGGACAGCACGAGCGTCGCCGCCACGGCGACGGCAGCGACGAGCGCGATGGTGAGGGTCGTCACGAGCGCATCGGGGCGCACGATCGACTGGCCCGCGAGCGCCTGGCCGGTGAGGATCGCGAGAACTCCGACGTAGAGCGCGATGACGACAGAGAGCAGCCGGAACCGCACGGTCGGCGGGCGCACGAGCGCCACCCGTCGGGCGAGCACCTCGAGGAGCAGTGCCGTGAGGGGGATCACCTGGAGGGCGTGCATGCCGACGAAGTGCGGAATCCGCAGGTCACCCGCGACGGTGCTCCAGCCGAGGAGCGGCAGCCCCGGGCCACCGTCAGGGACGCCGACGGTGTGGGCGCCGGCGATGCCCTGGAAGTGGTCGAGTTGCGCGGCGGTCGGCCCGGTCATCAGGAAGGCGAGGCCCATCCCGAGCACGGCGATCACGGTGCCGGCCCGGATCGCGAGCGCCCGGGCCGGATCGCCGAGGTCCGTACGGAACAGCAGGAGCGCCGTGACGAGGGCGGCCATCCAGACGAGCACGATGGAGAATGCCATCACCGACCAGAGCGTCGCGGACACCGGGGTGGACACATTGAAGTGGCTCGTGATGCCGAGGGCGGCGTCGCCGACGATGATCACCATTTCGATGACAAGTGCGATCGTCGACACCGTGCCGATCCACCAGGCCAGTCGGCGACGACGCGCCGAAAGGATCCCGAGCAGCCAGGCGAGGCTCGCCGCGTAGACGAGCACGCTGATCGAGAACTTGAGCGGCTTGGCCCAGACCGGCGCGCCGGTGAGGCTGCGCGGATCGACCAGGAGGCCGACCAGGCAGACCACCACGAGCACCGCCATGGCCGCGGTCGCCGCGAGCAGCGGTCGATGCCAGGCCAGGGTGCGCAGCGCGGGCCACGCGGTGATCGCTCGCCGGTTGTCGGCGGATGCCGGCGGTGCCGTGGTGCCTGACGCCGGGGTCTCTGGAAACTCGGGGGTGTTCATGGGGCGCTCCCTGTTCTGTCGGTCGGGCGTGGCGGTGCGGTAGCTCGTGCTGTCGTGCTCTCGTGCTCTCGTGCTCTCGTGCTCTCGTGCGATGTTCAGGGGGTGTGGTCGGGTGCCGCCTCGGGTGCGGACCCCGGCGCGGGCTCGGGCGCCGCTTCGGGAGGCATGCCGTAGCGAAGGGCGGCGATGTGTTCCTGCGCGGCGCGGCGCAGGCCGGAGAAGAGCTTGTCGCCGAGAACGGTGCCGACCACGACGGTCTCGCCCTTCGCGGCCCGGTCGACCCGCGCATCCAGTTCGTCGATGTCGGCCTCGGCGGCCAGCAGGGCGGCGGCGGCGTACCGGTCAAACCAGCCGCGAGCGTCGGTCTGGCCGACCTCGGCGAAGGTGTCGACGACCCGGGCCGCGGCCAGTCGGCCGGGGTTCGCCGCCGAGACATGCCAGCCGGCGGTGAGGGCGTCCACCCGGGCCAGGGCTTTCGCGCTCACCGCGGACTCATCGATCGTCGCCGACACCGAGTGCTGGGCGATCTCGAAGGTCTCCGGCAGCGACAGCTCGGAGTCGATGGCCTCGAGCACCCGCCGGACGGCCGCGACGCTCAGCCCGCCGACCTCGGTGAGGCCGCGAATGAGGCGGATGCGCTCGAGGTGCGACTCCGCGTACAGCGCCTGGTTCGGTCCGGAACGCTCCCCGCCGGCGAGGAGGTTCTCACGCTGGTAATACTTGATCGTCGCGACGGCGGTCCCGCTCCGGGTGCTCAGCTCTGCCATTCTCATCGCTCGTCCTGGGCCTGCAGTCCGGCGGCCTCGAGGGCACGGTAGCTCGCGATGACCTCGGGAAGGGACTCCTCCCAGGGTGTCGCAGCCACACCGAGCAGTCGTTCGGTCTCTGCGGCGTCGACGACGAAGGGGGCGGTGAACTGGTAGTCGGAGTCGTTGGCGGCGCGGATGAACGGCACGAACATCCCCAGAACGCGCAACATCGCTGGGCTGAGCCTGGCCAGGCTCCCGCGGTTGCCCGTGAGTGCGTTGACGCGGGCGGCGAGCTCTGTGCGAGAGAGCGGTTCGGCCGCCGGCACGTGCCAGGCGCGACCCCACGACCCCCGGTAGTCCGCCGCCGCGAGGAGGGTCGCGACGATATCGGCCAGATAACACCAGCTGTGCGGGGCGTCGGGGCTCCCGAACACGCGCGCGGTCTTTCCGGCGATCAGCGGACCGAAGAAGGCGCTCCCGAGCTGGGAGGTCCTGCCAGCGCCCGGGCCGAAGTAGTCGCTCGCGCGCACCTCCACGACCTGGATCTCCCCGCGCTTCGCGGCGGCGAGGGCGAGTTCCCAGCCCTCGGTGCGCACCCGGCCCTTCGGCTCGGTCGGATGCTGCGGCGTCGCCTCGGTCATCGGCATCGGGCTGCCCTCTCCGTAGCCGTAGAGGTTGCCCATCAGCACGAGCCGGGCCCCGGATCGGCGCGCGGCAACGATGGCGGCCCGGAACATCGGCGGCCAGAGCTCCGGCCAACGGTTGTACTGACGCGGTCCGGTCGTGAGGAAGATCGTGGCCGCGCCCTCGGCCGCCGCGGCGAAGGCCTCGGCGTCCGCGGCGTCCAGGATGCGGGCGGTGGCGCCGGCAACGGCGGTGCCGGAACGGGTGGCGACAGCGACGGTGTCTCCGCGCTCGACGAGGGCACGGGCAAGGGCACTGCCGAGATAACCGGCGCCGACGACAAGCTGGGTGGCCATGGAATTCTCCTTCGGGACGGCACACGACCATCCGATCAGATACATGAACTATCTGATAGTGAGAATATCCGATAGTGGAAGTATCCGCTACCCCCTCGTCGGGCCGCCGTCACTCCCCGGGAGCGAAGAAGGCGCCGATCGCCGCGCTCAGTGCGACCGGGTCGGCCACGTGGCAGAGTTCGCGGGCCGAGTGCATCGACAGGAGCCCGATGCCGACGTCCACCGTGTGGATACCGAGCCGGGTCGCGGTCAGCGGGCCGATCGTCGAGCCGCACGGGACCGTGTTGTTCGAGACGAACTCCTGGTAGGCAACGCCCGCCTGCGCGCAGGTGCGGGCCCAGAGGGCGGCACCGGCGGCATCCGTGGCGTAGCGCTGCGTCGCGTTGATCTTGAGCAGCGGGCCCGCGCCGGGGACCGGCAGGTTCACCGGGTCGTGCTTCTCTGGGTAGTTCGGGTGCACGAGGTGTCCGGCGTCGGCCGAGAGGCACCACGAGGCGGCGTACGCACGCAGCTTGTCCGAGGCGGATGCGCCGAGTCCGGCCCCGATCCGGGTCAGGACATCGTCGAGGAGCGGTCCGCTCGCGCCGGAACGGGTCTGGGAACCGAGTTCCTCGTGGTCGAAGGCGGCGAGGACACTCGTGCTCTGGACCACGCCCGCGGCGGCGTCGAGACCGGCCGTGTCGTCGTCCGTGACCGCGAGGAGCGCGACGAGTCCCGCGTGCACGGACGACAGGTTGTCGAGGCGTCCGGCGGCGAAAAGCACGTTGCCGAGGCCGAAGCGCGCGGGGGCCGCGGAGTCGGCGGTCAGGAGGTCGTAACCGGCCACATCCGCCGCCTCGAGCCCGGCCAGGCCGGCGAGGTGGGCGAGCAGGTCCGCGGCATCGAGGTCGCCGACCCCGTGGACCGGGTTCAGGTGGCGCTGGCGGTCGAGGGTGAGGCCGTTGTTGGCGTCACGGTCGAGGTGGATGGCGAGCTGCGGGATGCGCAGGAACGGGCCGGTGCGCACGAGGTGCTCCGTGCCGTCTCGGGTGACGAGGCGCCCGGCGAGTTCGAGCTCGCGGTCGAGCCAGGAATTGAGCAGCGGGCCGCCGTAGACCTCGACGCCGGCCTGCAGCCAGCCCCGGTTGCCGATGGTCGGCTTCGGCTTGAGCTTGAAGCCGGGCGAATCGGTGTGCGCACCGAGGATGCGGAACGGCGACACCGGGCCGACCCCTGCCGGCTGCACCCAGGCGACGACCGCGCCGTCGCGCACGATGAAGTGCCGCCTGGCCACGGCCGCGTTCGCGCCGACCGTGCTGCCCGCGCTGCCCGGCCACTCATCGCGTTCGTCGAGCCGGGTGAATCCACCGGCCTCGAGCCTTCGTTCGAGTTCCGCGGCGGCGTGGTACGAGGACGGCGACGCTGCGATGAAGCCGGCGAGGTCGTCGATGTACTCTGGGTGCGAATCCGGTGCAAAGGTCATCCCCCTATCCAAGCACCGGCCGGCGACGGGCATGCACGAGGGCTTTCGCCGGACGGATGACCGCAGAAGGGTGCGCCATGGTCCCGACCGTCCGGCCGAGCAACACCGCCGATGCGAGCACCGTTCCGAGGCGCCCGCCGAGCACCGTCGCGGATGCCGTCGCGGGCGGCGACGCGGCTGCCGACGCCTGGGTGCTGCGCTTCGAGGGCTTCGACCCGGCCACCGAGGGCGTCCGCGAAGCACTCTGCGCCCTCGGCAACGGCTACTGGGGCACCCGGGGCGCTGCCCCAGAGGCTTCGGCGGATGCCGTGCACTACCCGGGCACCTACCTCGCCGGCGTCTACAACCCGGTTCACACCGAGCTCGGCAGCCATTCCCGCGACGATGAGCACATGGTCAACGCCCCCAATTGGCTCGCCCTGTCGTTCCGCATCGGCACCGCGGACTGGTTCCGGCCAGAGGATCCCGGAGTCCTGGACTACCGGCAGGAACTCGACCTCAGGCGCGGCCTGCTGACCAGGGTCATCCGCTTTCGGGACGCCGACCGGCACACGACAACGGTCACCTCGCGGCGTTTCGTGTCCCAGTCCGACCCGCACGTCGCCGTGCTCGAGACGACCTTTGAGGCTGAGGGCTGGTCCGGCCCTGTGACGGTGCGCTCGGCCGTCGACGGCCGCGTCGCGAACCGCAATGTGGCGGCCGATGCCGCGCTCACGAACAGGCACCTGATGCCACGTGCCCGCACCGAGGTCGATGACCGCACCGTGCTGCTCGAAATGGAAACCACCGTCTCGGGCGTGCACATAGCGATGGCCGCGCGCACCCGGGTCTTCGAGGCCGACCCTGCGGGCGCGGATCGGCCAGGCCCACCCCGGGAGATCACGGTGGCCCGACGATTCCTGAGCGAACCCGGCTCCGTCGCGCACGAGTTCGAGCTGCACCTCGAGCCTGGACGCCCGGTCCGGGTGGAGAAGACCGTCATCGTCGGCACGTCGAGGGACCGTGCCGTCGTGTCGGCGCCCTTCGCCGTGACCGCGTGGATGCGCCGGGTTGCCGACCCGGCGGACCTTCTCATCGCGCACGAACGTGAATGGCGCGGGCTCTGGGACGAGTTCGCGGTGAACCTCGACGACAACGAGCACCAGTCCCTCGCGCTCAACCTCAACACCTTCCACGTCTTGCAGACCCTCGCCGGCGTCGACGCCGACCTCGACGCAGGCGTCCCCGCCCGTGGGCTCACCGGGGAGGGCTACCGGGGGCACGTGTTCTGGGACGAAGTCTTCGTCTACCCGGTACTCACCCTGCGCCGCCCCGACCTGAGCCGGGCGCTCATCGGCTACCGGTACCGGCGCCTCGCCGAGGCCAGGGCGGCCGCGACGGCCGCCGGCCTCGAGGGCGCGATGTTCCCCTGGCAGAGCGGCATCGACGGGCGGGAGGTGACCCCGGCCGAACTGTTCAACCCGCGCACCGGCGAGTGGATGCCCGATCATTCCCACAACCAGCGCCACGTCGGGCTGGCCGTCGCGTACAGCGTGTGGACGTACTACCAGGCAACAGGGGACGTCGACTTCCTCATCCACCAGGGTGCCGAACTGCTGCTGGAGGTCGCCCGGTTCTTCGCGGCCCTGGCCACGTACGACGAGAGCGCCGACCGTTTCGACATCACCGGCGTCATGGGACCGGACGAATTCCACGATGGAGCCCCCGGAGCGCCGGGAACGGGGCTGCGCAACAACACCTATACCAACGTGATGACCGCCTGGCTGATGGCGCGGGCCGTCGACATGGTCGCCGTGCTGAACGGGCGCAGCTGCCGGCCGCTCTGGAACCGGCTCGGCCTGCGCCCGGGCGAGGTCGACCGCTGGCGGCACATCGGCAGCCGGCTCCGGCTGTCGTTCCTGGCTGGAGGGGTGCCCAGCCAGTTCGACGGATACGAGGCGCTCCCCGAGTTCGACTGGGCGGGGTATCGCGCCCGCTACGGCGACCTCGGCCGGCTCGACCTGATCCTCAACGCGGAGGGCGACAGCACGAACAACTACCGGGTGTCCAAGCAGGCCGACGTGCTGATGCTGCTCTACCTGTTCTCGGCCGAGGAACTGCGGAGGCTGCTGCACGGGCTGGGGTACCCGCTGCCGCCGGAGGCCGTCGTCGCCACGGTGGACTTCTACGGGTCCCGGTCCACGCACGGGTCGACCCTGAGCAACGTCGTGCATTCCTGGGTGGAGGCCCGTCGCGACCGGGAGCGCTCCTGGCAGTTCCTGACCAGGGCCCTGGACAGCGACCTCGCCGACATCCAGGGCGGCACCACCCACGAGGGCATCCACCTCGGCGCGATGGCGGGGTCCGTGGACATGATGGTGCGGTGTTACAGCGGCCTCGAGATCCGCGACGACATCCTCTGGCTCCACCCCGTACTCCCCGCGGAGCTCGGTGCGTTCTCGTTCAGCATCAACTACCGGGACCACCCGATCCGGCTCGAGCTCACGTCGACGAACCTGCGCGTGACACTCAGCGCCGGCGGTGCCCCGCCGATCCGGGTACGGGTGGAGGGCCAGGACGCCTGGCTCGCCCCGGGCCAGGTCCGCGATTTCCCCCTGGTCCCGTAGCGGAGGCCCTAGACTGACCGCAATCGACTAGGTGGGGGCACAATGACCGACGGATCAGGCAATTACATTCCGATGCCCGCGGCGGCTCCCGCGGCGGGCTGGTATCCGGACCCCGCAGACTCCCCTCGCCAGCGCTGGTGGAACGGCGCGGCCTGGACCATGGACCTGCACTATCCCGAGCCTCCCGTCTACGGGCGCCTCGCTCCGACCAGGGTCCTCTCACCGGACACGCCCGTCTACACCGCGGCCATCTGGATCATCACGCTGCTGCCGCTCCTGTCGCTCATCAACGTGGCGTCGACCGACCTCACCGCGGACTTCAACCGGGGGCTGTCGGAGGGCTCCACCGGCACGACGACGTCGGCGACGGATGTCCTCAGCCAGCTCCTCAGCATCGCCGTCTACGCGGCGTCGGTCACCCTCGCCTACTTCGACCGGCGCCGGCTGCTCGCCGACGGGTTCACCCGCCCGTTCCACTGGGCCTGGACCTTCCTCTCCTCCGGTATCTACGTGATCGGCCGCTCGATCGTCGTGCGTAACCAGGCGGGCCGCGGCCTGACCCCGATCTGGGTCTGGACCGGCATCGTCGTCGTCACGACGCTGGTCACCTTCGCCAAGTTCGCCGCCCTCGTGCCGCTCTTCCTCACGACGATCGGGTCGGGCATCGCGGCCTGAGCGGCAGCCGGCGAGCGCGTGTGTTCCGCGGCTAGACCTCGCTCTGCAGGGCCGCGCGGGCGAAGGCGGCCCCGCCCGGGGTGATCGTCCAGTTCAGGTAGTCGCGGGGCTTCCGTTCGAAGACGCCGAGGTGGTTGAAGAGGCGCCACTTGGGGAGCACGACCTGGAACGCGGCATCCGCGGAAAGGCGCTCGCCGTTCTTCTGCCCCCAGCCGATGGTCTCGAGACCGAGCGCGAGCGCCTGCTTGAACAGGGCGGCCTCGGTGAAACCCCGCCGGGCGATGAGCACCAGGAGGAGGCTCGTCGCGTCCGCCTCGACGGGCGAGCGGCTCGTGCGAATGGTGCGCGCGAGGTGCCACCAGAGTTCACGCGGGTTTTCGGCGAGTGCCCGACCCCTGCTCGTGAGCATGAGGCGACCCTTGCTCACCCGCAGCAGCCCGACCCGACGGAGGTGGTCACGCAGCTCCTGCAACGGAAGCATGTGCACCTCACGGTTGACCGTCACTGGCCAGCCCCAGTCGAGCTCCGTCGTCGCCGCGAGCACATCGACCGGCGGCAGGTAGCCGGCATCGGTGAGGCGGATGCCGTCGGCACCCACCCGGCGCAGGATCCATTGCACGTGTCCCACCATCCGCTGCATCGCCCGCTCGGGCAGCAGAATCGTGTCCCTCACGCGGGCCTCGGCGAGCATGAGCCGGAAGCCGGCGATCGCGTCGGGGTGCATGCGGGATTCGAGTTCCTGGGTGACCTTCACGTTGCGAGCCTACCGAGCGTCCCCGCAGAACTGTCAGCGACACCTGCGAAGCTGGGACGATGACCGACACCCGGACCGATACCCGCGCATCCGCCCGTGAGATTCTCCGCACCCTGGTCGGGCGCGACGACGCCGACTTCCACGAGGGGCAGTTCGAGGCCATCTCCACCCTCGTCGACGACCGCCGCCGCGCGCTCGTCGTGCAGCGCACCGGCTGGGGAAAGTCCGCGGTGTACTTCGTCGCGACCCTGCTGCTGCGCCGCCAGGGCGCAGGCCCCACCATCCTCGTCTCGCCGCTGCTCGCCCTCATGCGGGACCAGGTCGCCGCGGCGGCGCGCGCCGGCGTGCGTGCCGTGTCGATCAACTCCTCGAACGCGCACGAGTGGGCCGGGGTGCTCGAACAGCTGCGGAGGGATGAGGTCGACGTGCTTCTGGTCTCCCCCGAGCGGCTGAACAACCCCTCCTTCCGCGACGAGCAGCTGCCCGCGCTCATCAGTCGCGTCGGCCTGCTCGTCGTCGACGAAGCGCACTGCATCTCCGACTGGGGCCACGACTTCCGTCCGGACTACCGGCGGCTGCGCGACCTCATCGCGACGATGCCGGCCGGGGTGCCGGTCCTCGCGACGACCGCAACGGCGAACAGCCGCGTCGTGACGGACGTCGCGGAACAGCTCGCACCCGCGGCGCCGGCAACAGGCCAGGCAGCGGGGCCCGGCGTCGTCACCATCCGCGGGCCGCTCGCCCGAGCCTCCCTGCGGCTCGGCGTGCTTCGGCTGCCCGACTCGCGAGCCCGGCTCGCCTGGCTGCTCAGCCACATCGACGAGCTGCCCGGCAGCGGCATCATCTACACCCTCACCGTCTCAGCGGCCGAGGACACCGCGCGCCTGTTGCGCGAGGCCGGCCATGCCGTGCGCGCGTACACCGGCCAGACCGACACCGCGGAACGCGAGGAGTCTGAGGGGATGCTCAAGCGCAACGAGGTCAAGGCCCTCGTCGCCACAAGTGCCCTCGGCATGGGCTTCGACAAGCCGGACCTCGGCTTCGTGCTGCACCTGGGCGCCCCCTCCTCCCCCGTCGCGTACTACCAGCAGGTCGGTCGCGCGGGGCGCGCGACCGAGAACGCCGACGTGCTCCTGCTCCCCGGTATCGAGGACGAGGCGATCTGGCAGTACTTCGCGACCTCGTCGATGCCGAGCGAGCATAAGGCTGAGGCCGTGCTCGGCGCCCTCGGCGACGCGGGTGGTCGCCCTCTCTCGACGCCGGCGCTCGAGGCGCGCGTCGACCTCAAGCGGTCCCCCCTCGAACTGCTGCTCAAGGTCCTCGACGTCGACGGCGCCGTGCGCAGGGTCACCGGCGGCTGGGTGTCGACCGGGCAGCCCTGGGTCTACGACCAGGTGCGCTACGAGCGCATCGCGGCCGCCCGGCTCGCCGAACAGCAGTCGATGATCGACTACGAACGCACGACCGGCTGCCGGATGGAGTTCCTGCAGCGCGCCCTCGACGACGACACCGCGGTGCCCTGCGGCCGGTGCGACACCTGCACGACCGCATGGTACCCGTCCGACGTCGCCGTGGCGGCGGCCTCGGCAGCCGCCGCCTCGCTCGACCGGGTCGGCGTGGAACTCGAACCCCGTGCCCAGTGGCCGACCGGGGTCGCGAGCCTCGGGGTCGACGTGCGCGGCAACATCCCGGTTGGCGAGCGTCTCGCCCCGGGCCGCGCCCTCGCCCGGCTCACTGACCTCGGCTGGGGCGGACCCCTCCGTGACCTCTTCGCAGTCCAGGCGGCGGATGCCACTGCGACCGCCGCGATGACAAGCGCCTGCGTACGGGTGCTCGCCGACTGGAACTGGGACGAACGACCGGCCGCGGTGATCAGCATGCCGTCGCGGCGGCATCCGCTTCTCGTCGCCTCGGTCGCCCGCGCCCTGTCGGAGGCCGGGCGCCTGCCCTGGCTCGGCTCCCTGGACCTCGTCGGCGGCGGGCCCGCAGGCGGCAGCGGCGGGAACAGCGCCTATCGCCTCGCCGCGGTGTGGAACCGTTTCGAGGTCGGGCCCGAACTCGCCGCGTCCCTGGCGCCCTTCGCCGGCAAGCCGGTCCTGCTGATCGACGACCTCGCCGACAGCCGGTGGACCCTCACCGTCGCCGGGCGGCTGCTGCGCCGGGCGGGCACCTCTGCGGTGCTCCCGTTCGCCCTGGCGCTGCGTTCCTGAGTCCGCGCGCGTTCCGGGAGCCGCGCACGCATCCGCGATGACACATCCTTCCGGTAAACTCCCCGGGCATTCAGAACCAGGGAGACCCGTGACATCGACACTCAAGACCGAGCGACCTGCTCCGGCGCCGCCACGCGAAACCACCGTGCGCCGGGATATCCAGGGGCTGCGGGCCGTCGCCATCGTCGCGGTCGTGCTCAACCACGTGATCATGTGGCCGACCGGCGGTTTCATCGGCGTGGACATCTTCTTCGTCATCTCGGGATTCCTGATCACCGGGATCCTGCTCCGCGACCATGAGACGACGGGCACGATTTCGCTCCGGCTTTTCTACGCCAGGCGCATCCGGCGGATCGCTCCGGCCGCGGTGACCGTACTGGTCGCCACGGCGGTCCTCGCCCACTTCCTGTTCAACACCACGCGGGCGCTCTCCACGCTCTGGGATGCCGCCTGGGCCTTCGTCTTCGCGGCGAACTGGCACTTCACGGCCATCGGCACGGACTACTTCCATGCGACCGACCCGGCCTCGCCGCTGCAGCCGTACTGGTCGCTCTCGGTCGAGGAGCAGTTCTATCTCGTCTGGCCGATCGTGGTGCTCCTCGTGCTCACCGTGGGCGCGAAGCGCCTGCGGAGCGCCCGCCGCGGCAGGGTGGTCCTCGGCCTGGTGATGGTCGTCGTCATTGTCGTGTCTTTTTGTCATGCCCTCGGTGAGAGCGCGACCACGCCGTCCGCCGCCTACCTGTCCACGTTCTCCCGGGTGTGGGAGCTCGGCGTCGGCGCCCTGCTCGCCGCGGCCGCCCCGGTCTTCCCCCGGATCCCCGTCGCCCTGCGCGGGCTCCTCGGCTGGGCTGGACTGCTCGGGATCCTGGCCGGCTTCTTCCTGATCGACGACGCCCTCGCCTTTCCAGGGCCCTGGGCAGCCGTCCCCGTCGCCGCGACCGCCCTCGTGATCATCGGCGGCATCACCGGCCCGCAGCACTACCTGTTCCCGCTCACGAACCCGCTCAGCGTCTGGATCGGCGACCTCTCGTACTCGCTGTATCTCTGGCACTTCCCGGTGATGGTGTTCCTGCTGATGGCCGACCCCACGCTCAGCGTGCAGGTCATCCTCGGCATGATCCTCGCACTCTCGATCGTGTCGTACTACCTCATCGAGCAGCCACTGCACCGGTCACCGTGGCTGCACCGGTTCGGCGATTCAGCGGAATCCAGCCGCCTCGCCTGGCGCACCTGGCGGGAGAAGTTCGGCTCCCAGTTCATTCTTGCCGGGCTGAGCCTGTTCGTGATCGCGACCGTGATCGGTGTCAGCGCCCAGGTCACCCTGCACGGCACGAGTTCCCCGGCAGCACCCATCGCGGCGCCCGGCCCGGTGGAGGACCCGACAGCCCAGCTGCAGGCGGATCTCGGCGCGGCTGCCTCGTCAACCGAGTGGCCGGGGAACCTCTCCCCCACCCTCGACGACGCGATCGCGACGACGTCGAAGAACAACCCGGCCAGGGGCTGCTTCGATGTCGGAAGCACGCCGAGCTTCGACGGCTGCACCTGGGGCAGTTCGGACGCCCCGAATCACATGTACCTCGTGGGCGACTCGACGGCCCTTGCCTATGCCCCCGCGTTCAAGGCGATCGCGGAGGGCAGCAACGGGCAGTGGAAGATCACCACGATCGGCCTGTACGGCTGCCGGTTCACGGCCGTGCCCGTGCAGAACGACGGCGCCGGCGTGATGGATGCCTGCCCCCAGCGCAAACAGGACGTCGCCCAGCGCATCGTGGCCGACAACCCGCGGCTCGTCGTGATTTCGAACGCATACGCGCTCGGCAAGACGCCCGACCGGACCGCCCTCTCCGCGGAGACCCTCGTCGCGTCGACGGCCGCGGAGGCGGCCGTGTACAACGCCGCCGGCCGGATCGTTTACCTCGCACCGCCGCCCCTCGGGGCCAGCCTCGGCCAGTGCTATTCGCCGGTGTCGAGCCCGCAGAACTGCAACACGGGCATCGACCAGGCCTGGCAGGACTTCGCGGCGGCGACCAGTGCGTTAAACGGATCCGGCAGCTTCTTCGTGTCCTCGCTGCCGTTCAGCTGTTACAACGGCGCCTGCCCGGCGTTCGCGGGCACGATTCCGACCAAGTACGACACCGTGCACATGACTCCTGCGTATTCGACCCACATCGCCCCGGCCATCCGCTTCGCCCTCGGGGCGCTCGGCCTGATGTAAGCGGGTCGTTTCCGGCGGGGTCAGGCGACCCTGACCTCGATCTCGCCCGGCTCCGCGGCCTCACTGCCGAAGACCAGGAACCGGTTGGCGATCTTGTCGGTGAAGAACCGGTCATGGCTGACCACGACGACAGCGCCGGGGAAGTGCACGAGGGCCCGCTCCATCACCTGGGTGCTCGACAGGTCGAGGTGGTTGGTCGGTTCGTCGAGCAGAAGCACCGAAGCCCCGGAGAGCAGGCACTGCGCCATGGCGACGCGCGCCTTCTGCCCGCCGGACAGGTTGCCGATCGTCTGTTTGAGGTCGGCCTCTGAGAACTGGAACATCGCGAGGAAGCGGTTCACCGACTTGCGGGTCGCGGTGAACGCGAGGCTGCCGGGCATGGCGTTCACCGCGTGCGTGACGGTGTCCTTCTCGTCGAGCTCGGCGAGGACCTGGTTGTAGGAGACCGGCGCGATGCCGCCCGCCCAGGTCACAGACCCGGAGTCGGCCATCTCCTCGCCGTCGAGAACCCGCAGCAGGGTCGTCTTGCCGCTGCCGTTGGCGCCGAGCACCACGATCCTGTTCCCGCGCCGGACCTCGAAGCTCAGGTCGGAGAACAGGGCCTTGTCGCCATAGGACTTGCTGAGGCCCTCGACCCGGCAGAGCACGTCCTTCACGTGCAGGCCACGATAGATCTCCGTGATGATCTGGTCGACCGGGCGCGGCGCCCTCGCCTTCTTGATCTGCGCCAGCTGGCCGTCGAGGGTGCGGCTCGCCGCCTTCGCCGCCTCCCTGCGGTCGGAGATCCCCTCGGACTCGAACGCGAGGAGCTCGGACTCGTGCACGAACTGCTGCTCGAGCGTCTTGAGCCGGAACTGCTTCTGGATGACGTATTCGCCGAAGTTGCCGGGGTACTCGTGCAGGTGGAAGTTCTCGACCTCGATGATCCGGGTGACGACGGCGTCGAGGAATTTCCGGTCGTGCGAGACGATGATCGCCGCGCCGTGGAAGTCCCGGAACCAGGCCTCGAGCCATTCGACGCCGGCGACGTCGAGGTAGTTGGTGGGCTCGTCGAGGAGCAGGACGTCGGGGTCCTCGAGCAGGATCTTGGCAAGCGCCGCCCGGTTGCGCCAGCCGCCGGAGAGCTCGTCGATCGCGCAGACGCGGTGGGCCTCGTTGAAACCGAGGGTGCTGAGTGCCGTGTCGATCCGGCGCGGGTAATCCCAGCCGCCGAGCCGGTCCATGTCCTCGAACAGTTCGGCCTGGCGGTGCAGGAGGGCGTCGAAGTCCGTGGCCACGGCGATGGCCGCGTCGATCGACGCGAGTTCGGCTTCGATGGCCTTGATCGGAGCGAAGAGGCCGTGCAGGACCTCGGTGATGGTGGAGGAGCCGTCCAGTTCGGAGAACTGCGAGAAGTACCCGATCGAGACACCGCTCTCGAGCGTGACGGTGCCGGAGTCCGGTGCCACCTGGTCGAGGATGAGCTTGAGGATCGTGGTCTTTCCCGACCCGTTCTTGCCGATCAGGCCGACCCGGTCGCCCGGCTCCAGCCGGAAGAAGGCGTCGCGCAGGATCTGCGTCTTCTCGAATCGAACACTGACGTCATTCAGCCTGATCAGGCTCATTACTGCTGTCCTCTCGAGGGACGCCCAGGGAATTCGGCGAGCGGAGCCCAGTCGAGTCTACAAAACCCCGGGCGCTTCAGACCCTCAGCGCTACCGAACCTCAGCGCAGCACGTCCATCCGGGCCGGGTCGTCGGGATCGTGCGGCACCTCGCTCCGGGCGGACAGCATCCCGAGACGCACGAGGTCGATGCCGAACAGGTCAGGCCGTCCATGCAGGCGGCGGCGCCAGGTGGCCGGCACCGCCTCGAGTCCCCACCGTCCCGCGAGCAGCGCGCCGGCGGCGGCCACGCTGGCGGGATCGGCACCGCTGTGCGCGGCAGCGGAGATGACCGGTTCGACGCGGGAAGCATCCACGGCGCCCGCGTCGCCGAGGACCGCCCACGCGCCCTGCAGAATCCAGCCGACCGGACCCACACGCTGCACGTCGACGGTGCGGCCCCGCCCGGCCGCGGCGAGGTGGGCCTCCCAGGCGGCACGCGCCTCTGCGGGCAGGGTCTCGAACCCGGCCCGGGGATCGAGGCGCCCCTCGAGGACCGCCACGCGGAGTGAGAGCGCGAAGAGGACGCCCGCGTCGCCGGCGCCCGGGTCGGCGTCGGGGCGTCCCGAGTCGGTCGGTGCGGTGCGGTTCAGCGCGGTGCCGCGCACGGACGACACCAACCGCGCGGCCTCGGCGAGCGCCACGGGGTCGTCGAGCAGGGCGAGGGCGACGGGGGCCGTCCGGAGCAGGCACCGCCCGGCCGCGAGCCCGGCCGCGAGCCCGGCCGCGAGCCCGGCCGCATCCGGCTCGCCGAC
>NZ_JASJXJ010000008.1:0-45335 GCF_035018685.1 Cryobacterium sp. RTC2.1 | reverse complement strand
AGATCGTGCCGCGCGGCACGATCTGTTCGGCCTCGGCGATCGTGACGATGCCGGCGGTCGCGACGAGCGGGTTGAAGTTGCGGGCGGTGTACCGGTAGACGAGGTTGCCCTCCGTGTCGGCGCGCCAGGCGTGCACGAGGGCGACGTCGGCGACGATGCCGCGTTCCTGCACGTAGCGGATGCCGTCGAACACCGCGTGGGGCTTGCCCTCTGCCACGAGGGTGCCGACCCCGGTCTTCGTGTAGAAGGCGGGGATTCCTGCTCCCCCGGCCCTGAGGCGCTCGGCGAGGGTGCCCTGGGGGCTGAATTCGACCTCGAGCTCGCCCGCGAGAAGCTGCTCGGCGAAGAGCCGGTTCTCGCCGACGTACGACGCGATCACCTTCCGCACCTGCCCGGTCTCGAGCAGCCGGCCGAGACCGATCCCGTCGACGCCCATGTTGTTCGAGACGACCGTGAGATCACGAACACCGGATGCCCGCACCGCGTCGATCAGGTCGGCGGGAATCCCACAGAGGCCGAAGCCGCCCACCGCGAGCACGATCCCGTCGTGGAGGACGTCACCGAGTGCGTCGGCCGCGCTGGTCAGTACCGTGGACATGGTCGTCTCCTCATTGAGCATTCACTGTGTCCACCCTGTGGACACGCTGTCTGACGGCCATGCTAACCGGGCGGCGAGGACCGTGTCAATCGCGGAAATCCGTGCGTTGGATTGCGCATCCACCCCGTGAACACTAGGCTCACCATCATCCACATTATGGACACATAGGAGTCGAGATGACCACGGTTGACGCAAAAGGACCGGGCGGCACCGTGCAGGGCGGCACCGTGCAGGGCGCCCAGGTGACGGCCCGGATCGCCCTGCTTCTCCGGCTCGTGGGCCGCGCGCCGGGCGGGGCTGCGCTCTCCGACATCGTGCGGGACTCCGGCCTGACCCGGCCGACCGTGCACCGCCTGCTCACCTCGCTCGCCGCAGAGGGGCTGCTCGACCACGATCCCGTGCGGCACACCTGGCACTACGGGCCCGAGATCTTCGTGATGGGGGTCGTCGCCGCCGACCGATACCCGATCGAGGAGCTCGCCCGGCCGAGCCTGCGCCGGCTCGCCGAGGAGACCGGCGAGAGCGCCTTCCTCTCCATCCGCCGAGGCGCGGAGACCGTCTGCCTGCTGCGGGAAGAGGGCAGCTTCCCGATCCGGTCGTTCGTTCTGCACGAGGGCGTGCGGTTCCCGCTCGGCGTCGCCTCCGCCGGGCTCGCGATCCTCGCGTACCTGCCGGAGGACGAGGTGACGGCATTGCTGGGCGGCGAGCTCGCAGCGACGTGGGGTCCGGCGCACACGGCGGCGGGCATCCGCTCGAACCTCGAGCTCACCCGCACCACGGGGTATGCGGTCAACCCCGGGCTGATCCTGGAGGGCAGCTGGGGCATGGGAGCGGCGATCTTCGATCGGTCCGGCCGGCCGGCGTGGGCGCTGTCCCTGACCGGGATCGAGCCCCGGTTCCGGCCGGAGCGACAGGAGTTCCTCGGTCGCCTGCTCCTCGAGGAGGCGAACCGGATCACCCAGGAGTTGCAGAAGCCCGGCCCGCTCGCGCACTGATCCGCGCAACCCTCACGCGTCGCCGAGTATCGTCGTGGCTGGAATTCACCCCGGAAACGACAAAAGGACCGGGGCCGCTGGGCCACGATCCTTCTGTCTTGCCGGTGGAGCTAAGGAGATTCGAACTCCTGACCTTCTCATTGCGAACGAGACGCGCTACCAACTGCGCCATAGCCCCCAACCGCTTATGAAGAATATCACGCGTTGGGCCTCGTTCTGAGCACACCCCGTGCGCGGCGACCTCCTGGCGGAACGGGGGTGCTCGTCCGAGTGCCTACCCGGCGGCGCGGCGGCGGCGCAGAACGGCGTCGAGGTCGGTCATTCCCGGCTCGGTCTCGCCGACGATGCCCATCGACGCGAAGCGGCTGACCGGTGCGGCGGCCGTTGCCTTGCCCGCGACGGCGACCGGCCCTGTCTTCGTGACCGGCCTTGTGCCCACGTTCGTGCCCACGTTGCTGCCCAGGCTGCTGCCCTGGGCGAAGATCGTTCCGGTGTGCCGGAGCGGCGTGACCGCGACCTGCAGCTGGTCGGCTCGGCGGGCCACCTCGGCCTCCGCGGCTGCCCGGCGGAGCTGCGCGGCGGCATCCGCTGAAGCCATGGCGACCTGGGCGACCGTGCCGGGGGCGAGGTGCAGCGGGCGGGGCAGCGGGTGCGGCGTCCAGGTCTGCACGGGAACGGGGGTCTCCTCGAACTGCACCGGTTCGAAGTCCTGCCCGACGAGCGGCCGGGAGCGGGCTTCGGCGACGGCGGGGCCCGCGGCGACGGACCGGGCCCTGGCGTGCGCGCTGGTGCGGGCGAGGCGGTTGAGGGTGCCGAATGCGAGGACGCCGGAGGCGGCGCCGACGGCGAGGAGGACGGCCGAGCCGCCGGAGACCAGGGCGACGAGGCCGAGTGTGACGGCCAGGAGGCCGCCGAGGAGCACGAGGGTCGCGAGGGCACGCACGCGGCGCACGCGCCGGCTCCTGGCCGCTGCGTGCCCGATGACGGTGGACTGGGCGGCGCGTTGGGCGGCGGCCTGTACCGCGGCGACCTGCGCGGCGGCGGCGCGTTCTGCTGCGGCCTGGGCGGCGACCGCGCGGCGGGCGGAACTCGCGGCGGCCATCACGGCCTTGGCCTCGACGCGAGCGTCCTCCTCGGCCTGCGCGAGCAGCTTCTGCTGGGTCACGACGGTGCGGGCATTCGCCTCGAGTCGTACCTCCTGCGGAATCTCCGACGTCTCCGCGAGGATACGCATGGTCTGCTGCAACCGAACCGCATTGCGTTCGATCGTGAGATATTGGCGTCGTCGGGTCCAGGTCGGCATCAAATAGGCCACCCAGAGCACGGCGGCGACCCCCACCATGACTCCGCCACCCAGGACCTCGCTACTCATGCTCCCTACGGTATGAGTCAGGGGCCGTTCCGGCGCTGATTAGACGGGGTGTGTCCGCCGACTCGCCGGTGAATCGACGATTCTTTTTTGCGCGGCGTGTCTTTTTGCGCGGCGTCTCTGCTGTGCGCGGGTTGTGGTTCGATGCTCAGTACTCGGCCACACCGAGCGGATGCGCCGCCGCGGCCCTGTCCGCGGGGGTCACCGCCGCAGCATCGGCGGGGGCCGCCCCGTCGCGCCAGCGGCGCAGCACGCCCTGGCGCACTTCCTCGGCCACGAGGGCGAAGCAGAAGTGATCGCGCCAGTCGCCGTTGATGTGGATGTAGCGACGGCGGAGGCCCTCGTAACGGAAGCCGAGCTTCTCGACGACGCGCAGGGAGGGGCCGTTCTCCGGCCGGATGCAGATCTCCATCCGGTGCAGGCCGAGCTGCCCGAAGCAGTAGTCGGTCGCGAGGGCCACGGCGATCGGGGTGATCGAACGACCGGCGAACTCCTCGGCGACCCAGTATCCGATCGTCGCGCTCGACAGCGAGCCCCAGCTGATCGAGGAGACGTTGAGCTGGCCGGCCAGCCGGCCCTGGAATTCGATCACGAACGGCAGGCCGTTCCCGGTGCGCGAGTGCGCGAGCAGGCTGCGAATGCTCGCGCGGGTGTCGAAGGACATCGGCGCGTACGGGCTGGTCGCCTCCCAGGCGCGCAGCCAGCCTCGGTTCTCCATCAGGGAGCGTTCGAGGTTTTTGTCATCGCGCAGCCGGATGGGACGCAACGTCACATCACCGTCGAAGAGCGTCGGAATCGCGATCGCCACAACCTGCCTGTCTACTCGGATTCAACTGGTGTTCCCCCACTGTAGTCACCCGGATCAGTCCCCGAGTCACCCCGATCAGTCGAGGGTGGCGGCGAATCCCTTGAGCCATGGGCGCAAGTCGGGACCGAGGTCTTCGCGGTCGACGGCGAGCTGCACGATGGCCTTGATGTAGTCGAGCCGGTCGCCGGTGTCGTAGCGGCGACCGCGGAAGATGACGCCGTAGACGCCGCCCGTGGTCTCGGGGTTCACCGCCATCTCCTGCAGGGCGTCGGTCAGCTGGATCTCGTTGCCCTTGCCCGGCTCGGTGTGCTCGAGCACGCCGAAGACCGAGGGGCGGAGCACGTACCGGCCGATGATGGCGAGGCTCGACGGGGCATCCGCTTCAGCGGGCTTCTCGACGAGGCCGGTGATGCGCACGACGTCGGGGTCGTCGGTGGCCTCGATCGCGGCGCAACCGTAGAGGTGGATCTGCGAGGGCTCGACCTCCATGAGCGCGATGACGCTCGTGTTGCGTTCGACCTGCTCGGTGAGCATCTTCTCGAGCAGTGGGTCGCGGGCATCGATGATGTCGTCGCCGAGGAGCACGGCGAAGGCCTCGTTTCCGACGTGCATCTTCGCGCGGAGGACGGCGTGGCCGAGGCCGAGCGGGTCGCCCTGGCGAACGTAGTGGATGTCGGCGAGGTCTGTCGCGAACTGAACCTTGGCGAGGCGGTCCTTGTCGCCCTTCTGGATCAGGACGTCCTCGAGCTCGGTCATCCGGTCGAAGTGGTTCTCCAGGGCGTTCTTGTTGCGCCCGGTGATCATCAGGACGTCGTTCAGGCCGGCCGCGACGGCCTCTTCGACGACGTACTGGATCGCCGGTTTGTCGACGACGGGGAGCATCTCCTTCGGCATTGCTTTCGTGGCCGGGAGGAAGCGAGTTCCCAGACCAGCAACGGGAATGACGGCTTTCGTGATGCGTGTACCCATGGCCCCTACGCTATCGGCATCTAGGATGACTTATATGGACTCCGAGACCGTTCACCGAAAGCGGGCGCTCCGCGCCGAACTGCGTGAGCGCCGGCAGAACATGACCTCGGTCGAGACGGATGCCGCGACGGCGGGCTTCACCGCGAACCTGCAGAGCATCGTCGTCGACCTCAGCGCTCGCTCCATTTCCTGCTACCTGTCCGCCAGGAACGAACCCAATACCCGGCCGTTCGTGAACTGGGCCGAGGCCCAGGGCATCCGGGTGCTCTTCCCGGTCTCCCGGGACGACGGCCTGCTCGACTGGACCGTCGGCGAGGACCAGACCGAATTCCCCGGTGTCTCCGGGATGCCAGAACCCGCGGGCAGCCTGCTCGGGCCGATCGCGATCAATGACGTCGACCTGATCATCGTCCCCGCGGCCGCCGTCGACACGACCGGGCTGCGGATGGGCTGGGGCCGCGGCTACTACGACAAGACCCTCGGGTCGATGGAGAAATGTCCCCCGGTCTACGCCGTCGTCTTCGACAACGAATACGTCGACTCCGTGCCGCGTGAAGTGCACGACCAGCCCGTCGACGGCCTGGTCACGCCCACGCGCATCATCACCTTCTAACTCATCCACCCTCACGTTCATCTATTTCAATCAGGGTTCCCGGCGCGCGCCGGGTTCCTACAGCCGGAGTTTCAGTGCCTACCTATTCCTACCGTTGCACCGAGTGCGACACCGCGTTCGATATCCAGCAAGCCTTCACCGACGACACGCTGACCGTCTGCCCGACCTGCGGCGGCAAGCTGCGCAAGGTGTTCTCCTCGATCGGCGTGAGCTTCACCGGTTCGGGCTTCTACCAGAACGACTCCCGCTCGGACGCGAAAGCGGCCCTGCAGGCGCACCCGAAGAAGCACGCCAAGTCGCACGCGGACACCGCGTCGCACGGCGAGAAGGGTTCGCACTCCGACAAGGGTTCTGACAAGCCCAAGAAGGCCGAGAAGTCGGAGAAGAAGTCGGGCGCGTCGTCCGAGAAGTCGGGCGGGGCATCCGCCGGCCCGTCGTCGTCATCGTCGTCGTCCAGCTCCCCATCAACCACGAGCGCGGCTTCGCCCGCAAAATCTTAGGAGTATTCCCCATGATCCAGGGCTTCAAGGAGTTCATCATGCGCGGCAACGTGATCGAACTCGCGGTCGCGGTCGTCATCGGCGCGGCGTTCACGTCGGTCGTCAACGCCATCGTCACGGGCATCTTCAACCCATTGATCGCGGCGATCTTCAAATCGGAGAGCCTCGCCGGCGCGATGGGCGTTCCGCTGCCCGGCGGCGGCACCCTGGCCTTCGGACTCGTGCTCGCGGCTCTCATCAACTTCCTGCTCATCGCCGCCGTCGTCTACTTCGTCTTCGTGATGCCGCTCAACAAGCTCAAGGAGGCGCAGGAGCGCCGCCGCGCCGCCGGCCTGCCGCCGAAGGACACAACCGTCCCCGCGACCGAGCTCGACCTGCTCACCCAGATCCGCGACCTCCTCGCCGCGGACGCCGCCAAGCCCGACACCGGCCCGTCCCCGAGGTAGCTCTCCTCCGGCGTGCCTGCCGTAGCGTCGGAAGCGCGTACGCAACGGCGGATGCCGGGCGCAGGTCACCAGTGCGGCGGGCGGTCCTGACGCAACTGGGCCTCGTTCGCGCTCCGTGACGGCTCGGTTCCGGCGACGTGCGGTGCGACGCCGCCCTCCTCGCGCAGGACCGGCGGGTGCGGGTTCGGATCCGTGTCCGGCGCCGGCGTCAGGCGCGCCCGGCGGGCTCCGCCGCGGGCTTTCACGACGGACTGGCGCGGCGCTGACGCGGGATTCGCCGGGTCGAGTCCGTGCGACCGGTCGGCTGCACTCTCCGGGGTCTCGACCCAGTCGTCGGTGTCTTTCACGACAGGTCCTTCAGGTCTTCCCCGGACGGCACTGCAGTCACGAGGGCGCGGGCGCCGTCCGTCACGCGTGCGGGTACTGAGCTGCCGGCGGCGTGGGGGGTGTGACGCCGACGAGGCCGGCGACGCGGGTGGCGACGGCGTCCGGGTTGCTGAACAGTTCGAAGGAGTGCACCCGCAGGTAGTGCCAGCCGAGTCGCCGCAGCACCTCTGGACGGAGCCTCAGCGACTCGCGCAGGCTTGCCCGGTCGACGACGGCATCCGTTTCGACGACGACGGCTCGGCCGGCGTGCGAGCCCGCGAGGGCGAGCTTGCCGCGGTGGCCGAGCGTCACGGTGACGCCGAGGCGTTCGAGGCGCTGGGCGAGGTCGACGAGCATGGGCTCGGTGGCATCGGGGACCTGCGCCTCGTTGTGCCTGGCTTCGGTCTCGGTGAGCACCTGGGCGAGGGCGAGGATGCCGTGGCGCTGGCGGTCCTCGTCGATGTCGGCGGGGCGGAAGCAGGAGACGATGTCCATGGCGCGGCGGGCCCGGGTCATGCCGATCGCGAGCAGGCGGTCGCCGCCGGGTTCGCCGAGCGAGCCGAAGTTGGTCAGCAGGCGTCCGTGCGGGGTGCGGCCGTAGCCGATCGAGAAGATCACCCGGTCGCGGCTCTGGGCGACGGCCTGTTCGAGGGTGAGCACGGTGAACGGTTCGGCCCGGTCCTTGAGGATGAAGTCGGCCAGGTCGGTGCGCTTGGAGAAGGCGGAAAGCACGGCCTGGTGCACGCGTACGGCGTGGCGTGCGCTCGCGGTGATCACCATGAGCGATTCGCGCGGGCGCTTGACGGCGTGGTCGAGCACGAGGTCGACGACCTTCGTGACCTCGGCGTCGACGCTCTCGACGGCTCCGCTGTCGGCGTCGGGCATGCCGTGGCCGCCCGCGACGTAGTTCAGGGTGAGGCTGCCGTGACCGAGGTAGCTGCCTGCCCACGGGAGGGAGTCGATGCGGCCGCCGTAGAAGCGGTGGTTGACGAGTTCGGTGAGGTCTTCGCCGCCGGCCCGGTAACTGCGGGTCAGGGTGAGGGTGGGCAGCAGTTCGCCGAGGCGGGCGAGGGCGGAGTCCGCGTGCAGGGCGTCGACGTTGGTTTCGCGCTCTGCGCGGTCTGCGAGGCTGACGCGGCTGACGCGCGCGTTGGCGTTCGTGCCGCCGCCGGCATCCGTGATGCCGGTCTCGAACGGCGACGGCGTCTGGGTGACGGGGTCGCCGAAGGCCACGATCTGCTTGCCGCGACGGATGGCGCCGACGTTCTCGGCGAGGGTCGTCGCGCCGGCGTCGACGAGGAGCACGGCGTCGAAGTGCTGGTCGTCGAGCTTGGAGACCTCGTACGGCGAGGCGAGCCAGACCGGGGCGAGCACGCGGCCGAGGTGCGGGGCCGCCTTGTTCAGGCGGGACGGGGTCGCGCGGTCTGCGCGCAGCAGGCGGCGAAGACGGTCGGCCTCCTCGGGCCAGTCGACGATGCCGATCTTCCAGGTTTCGGCGAGGAGCCAGCCGAGGCGCTGCCCGGTCGTCGACGCGTGGGCCTCGTCGACGAGGCGGAAGTCGGCCTCGAGACGGTCGAGCACCTGGGTGTTCGCGTTCAGGAGCGCCTTGTCGGCACCGAGCATGGTCTCGAGCACGGACTGCCACCAGGCGAGCTCGAGTTCGTTGGCGACGTTCTCCTCTGAGACGTGCCGCTTCGCGAGGTCGGTCATCAGGGGGTCGAGGTTGTGTTCGCGCAGCGTTGCGAGCAGCGCGGTGCGCTCGTGCAGGTTGGCGAGCACCTCGCTCTCGGCGGCGAGGCCGGAGATCGTGTAGATCAGTTCCTTGACCGGGCGCATCGCGAGCTGCCGGTTCGTGCCGGTGTTGCGCAGTGGGATATCGAGGGCCGCGAGGTCTTCGGAGACGCGCTGGAAGGCGACGTGGACGTCGGAGATCCCGACGGGCACCTCCGGCATGACGCCGGCGACGACGTAGCGCTGCCAGAGGGTGCGCTGCTGCTGGATCCGGCGGAGGCTGTCGTTCAGGTCGGTGACGTGCACGCCCGGCCGCAGGTATTCCTCGGCGAGGCGGCGCAGGCGCCGTCGGCTGGTGCCGGTCATGTCCGGAGAGTCGCGGCGGGCGGACGTCGCCGAGATGAGCTCGGTGAGCGAACGGTCGAACACGGCCGGCTGGAACTTGTCGAGGGTGTCGCGAATGTCGAGCAGCAGACGCAGGTACACGCCGAGCTCTGCGATGGTTTCGAAGGGCCGCAGCCGGGTCTGGCCGACGAGGCCGGCGGCACGCTCGAGCAGGCGCGGCAGCTCGACCTGGTTGACCCGCTTGGCGAGCTGGTGGGCAGCGGATGCCTCGGCCGGCACCGCGAAGGACGCCCCGTACCAGGGCGAGTCGCCTGGACCGTAACGGAACTGGCCGAGCGCGGCCGCCTTAATCAGCGTCTGCGCCGCCGTCGCCCGGTTCTGGGCGAGGCGCTCGAGCGCGTGCCGCTCGAGCCGGGCGGTCGTCGACGGCGGGGAGGACAGCTGGGCGAGCCTCGCGAGTTCGCCGAGGGCGTCGAGCACGGAGACGCCGAGGGCAGGGTCGCGCCGGGTGAGGGCGCCGCGGTAGTCGAGCAGCACCTTGCGGAGCCGCACGAGGGCGTCGTCGACGTCGCCGACCATCGGCTGGACGGCCTTCTCGTTGCGGGTGATCGAGGCGATCAGGTCGCGGCGCAGCAGCCGTGGGGTGACGGCGACGCCGGGGAGGCCGACCTGGGTGAGGCGCTGGTTGATGCCGTCGAGGCTCGAGCGGCGGGCGCTCACGACGAGGACACGCTTGTGCTGGGAGATCAGGGAGCCGATCGCGTTGACGATCGTCTGGGTGCCTCCGGTGCCGGGCAGGGTCTTGACGACGAGCGAGTTGCCTGCCGCGATCTGCGCGACGACGTTCTCCTGTTCGGGGTCTGCGTCGAGCAGCAGCACGTCGGTCGCGGGCGGCCGGGAGTCCTGGCCGATCGGCACGACGGGGTTGTATGCGCCCTCGATGGCCCGTCGGGCGCTCGGGTTCCCCGCGATCGCGTCGAGCAGCGGATGCTCGAGGTGCGCGGCATCCGCCTTCATGGCCCGGCCGACGTCGGCGAAGGAGGATGCGACGAGGCGCGGGGTGACGTTGAACCAGGGCAGGTGCGAGGTGAGGCCGCGGAGGCGGTCGATGACGGGCTGCGGCTTGAAGGCGCCGTTGGTCACGGCGAGCGCGACGAAGGCGTCGGCGTCGAGGGTGATCTGGAACTGCTCATGCAGCGCGCGGCCGAGTTCGGGATTCAGGAACGGCTGGCCCTTGAGCTTGAGCTCGAAGTCGCGGCCGTAGCGGCGGATCGCGAGCGGGCGGAGCAGCACCGGGCCGAGGAAGTCGACGTCGCCGAAGCGCCATTCGGCGAGGCCGATGCCCAGGTGCACCGATTCGATGCCGCGCATGGAGCGCAGTTCGATGCCCTTCTGGGTGATCTCACCGGCCGCGAGGCGGGCGTTGCGCAGCGCGAGTTCGTCGCGGATGAGGTTGGAGAGCAGGGTGGACTTGCCGGTGATGAACTGCGGAAGTCCGCCGGGGTGGGCCTGGCTCAGTTCGATGCGGGTGCGCGGCTCGTCCGCGAAGTGCAACAGAGGCGAGCGCCCGCCGATCTCGGCGAGTTCGGTGCGCCATCGGTTCCAGACCGGCTCGGCGATGTTTCCCGCGACGACCGAGGGATCCCCGAGGCTCACGGTCTGCGGGGAGACCGCATTCCGCGGCTCACCCGACGGAGCATCCGGGTTGGTCGACAGGATGTCGTCGTCATCTTGTTTTCTATCGAGGCGCCACACACCGACACCCTAAGTCCGGAAAACACCGTTCGGCCGCAGGCTCCCCGGGTTTCGTGGGGATTCGCGGGAAAACCCGCGGATTTGTCGTGTTTGCCGACCGTCGTGCTGGACCGTGCGCTGGCGGGCGCTTCCGCCGGTGCGCTGAACGAGGACACCACTGGTGAATCGGAGCCGACCGGGCTTGCGAGAATGGGGAAATGAAACTCCCCCTGGTCGAACTCCACCTGCACATCGAGGGCACTCTCGAACCGGAGCTCATCTTCGAGCTGGCCGAACGCAATGCCGTCGTCCTGCCTTTCGCGACCCTGGCGGAGTTGCGGGCGCAATACGAGTTCACCGATCTGCAATCCTTCCTCAATCTGTACTACCACAACCTCGACGTCCTGCGCCAAGCCGCCGACTTCACGGACCTGACCCGGGCCTACCTCAGCAGGGCCGCTGACGCGGGGGTGCGGCACGCCGAGATCTTCTTCGACCCGCAGGCGCACACGAGCCGCGGCATCCCGTTGCTGACCGCGCTCGGCGGGGTGGCGAATGCCCTCGGCACCTCGGTCCCGGACTTCGGCATCTCGACGAAACTGATCGTGACGTTCCTGCGCGACCGGCCCGCGAACGAGGCCCTGCAGATCCTCCGCGAGATTCTCGCGAGCGGCTACACGATCGACGGTGTCGGACTCGACTCCGCGGAGGTCGGCTACCCTCCGGAACTGTTCGAGGAGGTCTTCGCGCTCGCCGCCGCGAACGGGCTGCGCCGGGTCGCGCACGCCGGCGAGGAGGGCCCGCCCGAGTACGTCTGGAGCGCGCTCGACCGGCTCGGGGTGGAGCGGATCGACCACGGCATCCGCAGCCTCGAGGATCCCGCGCTCGTCGAACGGCTCGTGCGCGAGCGGGTGCCGCTCACGGTCTGCCCGTTCTCGAACGTGCGGCTGCGTGCGATCGACACGCTCGCCGACCACCCCATCGTGCGGATGCTCGACCTCGGCCTGCTCGCGACGGTCAACTCGGACGACCCCGCGTACTTCGGCGGGTACATCGACGACAACCTCGCGGCGCTCGACGCCGAGTTCGGACTCGGGCCTGACCGGCTCGCCCTCCTCGCCCGGAACGGGATCGAAGCCTCGTTCCTCGATCCGGCGGAGAAGGCCGCGCTCGGCGCGGACGTCGACGCCTGGCGCGCCGCCCAGGCGTGACCGGCACCGTGAACGAGGGCTAGTGCCCTGAGGTGCAGGGCGCGGGGACCGGTGAGGCCCTCGTCCGTGCCGCGATCGACGAGGCCCGCGCCTGGGGCGTCTCCGCCGTCGTGCCGGTTTTCACCGCCTGCAGGACCGTGCGATCCCGACAGCAGCGAGACGAACAACTGGATGTCCGAGTCGGCTGGCTCGTGCTCGGCACGGTGGTTGTCCGGGTCCCCGAGCGCGGTGCTCGCGGGTCACGCACCGTCACGACCTGCCACGGAGACGACCCTGGTCGCGCGGCCTCTGCCGTGTTCGTACGCTGGAGTGATGACTGAGCTGCCGCGCGTGTACATCCTCCACGAGAACCCCGACTGGCTGCCGCCGTTCACCGCGGCCTTCGCCGCAGAAGGCGTCCCTGCGGAGGAGGTCCTGCTGACCCGCGGCTCCATCGATCTCGACGCCGAACCCGCACCGGGCGTGTACTGGTCGCGGATGAGCGCCTCGGCGCACAGCCGCGGAAACGTGCACTCGAAGGACTACACCCGGGCCTATCTCCGCTGGCTCGAAGACTCCGGACGCCGCGTCGTCAACGGCGGGGACACGATCAACTTCGAGGTGAGCAAGGTGCAGCAACACCGCGCCCTGCGCGCGGCGGGCTTTGACGTTCCGAAGACCGTTGCCGTGTTCGGTCGTGACGACCTGCGTGAGCGCTCCCGCGAATTCGCGACGCCGTTCATCACGAAGCACAACCAGGGCGGCAAAGGACTCGGCGTGCGGCGCCTCGACTCGTTCGAGGAGTTCGACGCCTACCTGGCCTCGCCGCTCTTCGAGGAGCCGGCCGACGGCATCACCCTGCTCCAGGAATACCTGCCCGCGGAACGGCCCTTCATCACCCGGGTCGAGTTCGTCGGCGGGCGTTACGTCTACGCGGTCCGGGTCGACATCTCGGCGGGTAGTTTCGAACTGTGTCCGGCAGACGCGTGTGTCATCGACCCGGGAAACGACGCGGCAGCGGTCGAGCCGTTCGCCCTGCGCAAGGGCTTCGACAGCGACCCACTGATCGCCCGGTACGAGGCCTTCCTCGCCGACCACGGCATCGAGATCGCCGGCATCGAGTTCATCGAGACCGCCGACGGCCGCCGGGTCACCTACGACGTCAACACGAACACGAACTACAACCCCGCCGTCGAGGCCAGCGCCCCGCTGCCGGCTGCCCGGGCGATCGCCCGGTTCCTCGGCGGGTTGCTGACGGCGAGCGTCCCGGCCTGACCCTGCGCTTCAGGCCTCAGGCGATCGGTTCTGATCTGCGCGGCGGGCGCCCGAAGCGGCTACAGCCAGTTGTTCTTCTTGAAGACGCGCCAGAGCACGAAGCCGCCCGCGACCATCAGCCCGAGGGCATAGGGGTAGCCGTACTCCCAGTGCAGCTCCGGCATGTTCTCGAAGTTCATCCCGTACACGGTTCCGACGAGGGTCGGAGCGAACAGGATCGCCGCCCAGCTCGAGATCTTCTTGACCTCTTCGCTCTGGGCCAGGCCCGTCTCCGAGAGGCGCCGGGTCTCGTCGTTCTGGCGCTGGGTGACGAGGGTCGAGTGCACGATCAGCGCGTTGTCGAGGATCTGCCGGAAGGCCGAGCCGCGCTCGTTGATCCGCAGCACGTGGTCGAGCACGTCGTCGAGGTGGTGGTGCAGCTCGACCTCGACGTTGTACTTCGCGAAGCCGCGCTTGAGGGCCTCGAGCATGCCGATCAGCGGCTGGGTCGCCCGCTGGAACTCGATCACCTCGCGGGACAGGTCGTAGATGCGCCGGGCGACCTCGGGGTCGCCGTCGAAGATCTCGTCCTCGATCTCGTCGATGTCGTTCTCGAGGCCGGCGATCACGGGCGCGTATTCGTCGACGAGCTGGTCGAAGATCGCGTAGAGCACCGCCTCAGGGCCGAGGGCCAGGAGCCTCGGCGTCGACTCCATCCGTGCGCGCACTTTCGCGAGGTCCGGGGATTCGGCGTGGCGGATGGTCACGACGAAATCGGGCCCGACGAAGACGTGCAGTTCGCCGAATTCGACCCGCTCCTCGGCGTCGATGTACCGGGCCGGGCGGAGCACCACGAAGAGGATGTCGTCGAACCGTTCGAGCTTGGAACGCTGGTGTCCCTTGAGCGCGTCCTCGACCGACAGGTGGTGCAGGTTGAACTCCGCGGCGATGGAGCGCAGCTCAGCCTCTTCTGGCCGGTACATCCCGATCCAGGCGAAGCCGCCGCATTCGGTCAGAGTCGCATAGGTCTCATCGAGGGAGGCAGGCGTCGCGAGGCGTCGACCGTCCACGTAGACCGCGTTGTCAATCAGTGTCATGTCGTGCTCCTCGAGTGCAGCTACCAGTGTGCCACCGGCCGTGGGTTCGGCCACACTTGGTGCATGGAATCCATCGGCGAGGTGATCGTCATGGTCGCGCCGCGTTCACCAACGGATGCCGCCGACCGAGCCCTGCTGGCGGCGGCCGCCGCGTGGGCGCTCGGCCTCGATCCCGCGAGCGTGCGGGTCTGTCGCCGCTGCCCGCACTGCGGGAGCGCCGAGCACGGGGTGCCCTCCCTCGCGGCCGTGACATCCGGGTCTGCGCCGCACCCGACCGTTCACCTCAGCCTCAGCCGGGCGTCCGGCCACGTCGCCGTCGCGGTGAGCTTCGCCGGGCCCGTCGGCGTCGACATCGAAAGCGTGGACGCCGTCGCCCGCTCCCCCCTCGCCGACGTCGCCCTGTCTCCTCGCGAGCGGGCGGCGAACGCCGCAGACCTCGCCGGGATCTGGTGTGCGAAGGAGGCGATCCTGAAGTCGACCGGCGACGGCCTCCGCGTCGATCCGCGCGACCTCACCCTCGCCCCCGCCCCAACGGCCGGGTTCGGCCCGGCGCTCGCCTCCTGGCCCGGCGCCGGCGTCGCCCTGGCCGACATCCTCCTCGCGAGCTTCGACCCCGGCGCGGGCCTCGGGCTCGTCGGCCGGGTCGCCGTGCTCGCCCGTCCCGGAACCGGCCCCGCGTCTCAGCCGGCCCTCCGACTGCTCGCCTCCCCCGACGTCAGAGCTTGGGGAGGGCGGTCCGGTAGATCCAGCGGTCGATGATGCGGCGGATTTCCTCGCTCCCGGTGTGGATGGAGACGAACTCGACAAAGGCATCCGTCGAGACGAGGCCGTGCCGGTTCGCGCGGGTCCAGGCGCGCAGGGTGTCGAAGAACACCGCGTCGCCGAGGGAGCGCCGCACGGCGTGCAGGGCGAGCGCACCGCGCTTGTAGACCCGGTCGTCGAACATGTTGTGCGGGCCGGGATCGCCGACGAGGAGGTCCTGCGGTTGCGCCTCGAGCCTGCCGCGGTGGAACACCGCGCTCTGCTCCGCGGTGCGTCCGCCGGCGTGTTCGCCCCAGATCCATTCCGCGTAGCAGGCGAAACCCTCCTGCAGCCAGATGTCGCGCCACGCGGCGGCGGTGAGGCTGTTGCCGAACCACTGGTGCGCGAGCTCGTGGGCGATCAGGCGGTCGCTGCCATGGTTGCCGTCGACGTGATTGCGGCCGAACACGGCGAGGCCGTGCGCCTCGAGCGGGATCTCGAGCACGTCATCCGTCACGACGACCGAGTACCCCGGGAACGGGTAGGGGCCGAAGGTCGTGCTGAACACCGAGACCATCTCGCCGAGCCTTCCGAAGTCGACGCCGACGTTGTGCGCGAGGTTCGACGGGAAGTGCAGCATGATCGGCACCGGGGCCGGGCCGCCCGCCGCAACCGGCGGCAGCACGCTCGAACGGTACCGGCCGATCATCACGGAGGCGAGGTAGGTCGCCATCGGTTCGACGACCTCGAAGGTCCACCTGGTGTGGCCGGAACGGGTCGACTTCGCGGTGAGCGTGCCGTTCGAGACCACGGTGTACGGCGCCTCGCAGCTCACCGCGATCCGGTACGTCGCCTTGTTGCTCGGGTGGTCGTTGCAGGGGAACCACGAAGCGGCCCCGCACGGCTGGCCCGCGACGAGGACTCCGTCGAGCAGTTCCTCCCAGCCGACCTCTCCCCAGATACTCCGCAGCGGATGCGGCGCCCCGCGATACCGCACGGCGATCTCGAACCGTTCCCCGGCTTCCATCGTCGTCAGCGGGGTCACCACGAGCTTGCGTCCGGTGTGCACGAACTTGCGCGGCCGGGCGCCGTTGACCGTGACCCGGTCGACGCTCAGCCCGTCGAAGTCGAGGCTGAACCGGTCCAGGCGCATCGTCGCCACGAGGGTGATCGTCGCGGTCGCGCGCAACTGGTTGGTCGCGACCCGGTAGTCCAGGTCGAGGTCGTAGTGCAGCGCCCGGTAGCCGCCGTTGCCCGCGCCGATCAGGTAGGGATCGCCGGCCGTGCCGGCGCCGATCGTCGTCGGGAGGTTGAGGGCGACCTTGCCGGACGAACCGGCAGAGCCCTTGCCTGCGCCGTTCGTCCCGCCGGTCTGCGGGCTCACGGTGTCCACGGCAGTCTGTGCCACGGCGAGATCGGGTTTCCTGACCAGACCGACCCGGCAGGCACCCGCTCGCCGCGCATCACGAGGGACGCGGGGCCGACCGTCGCTCCGGCATCCACCGATGCGGCGGGCAGGATCACGCTGTGCGGTCCGAGGGTGGCCCCCTCGGCGAGCGCGACCCGGTCCAGCTGCATGATCCGGTCGTGGAACAGGTGAGTCTGCACGACGCAGCCCCGGTTCACGGTGACCCCGTCGCCGAGGGCCACGAGGTCCGCTTCCGGCAGCCAGTATGTCTCGCACCAGACGCCGCGGCCCACCCGGGCCCCGATCGTGCGCAGGAACATCGACAGGGCGGGGGTCCCGGCGGCCTTCGCCGCGAACCACGGCCGGGCGACCATCTCGACGAAGGTGTCCGAGACCTCGTTGCGCCAGATGAACGATGACCAGAGCGGATGCTCGCTCACGGAGATCCGCCCGACGAGCGCCCACTTGGCGAGGCTCGTCACGACCGCGGCGACGGCACCGGCCGCGAGGAGCACGATCCCGCCGAGCAGGATCGCCCAGCCGAGACCGAGGCCGAGCCAGAGGGCGTCGAGCGCGGCGAGCACGCCGAGGGCGATCAGCCCGGTCACGACAACCGGCACGATCCGGAGCACCTCCCAGAAGGCACGGGCCGTGCGGAGACGGGCGGACGGCTGGAACGTGCGCGCCTCGTCGACATCCGTCACGAGCCGCCGCAGCCGCTCTGGCGGGTTGCCGAGCCACGAGGACCCGCGCTTGGCCTTGCGCGGCGTGGACGAGAGCACGGCGACGAGTCCGTTGCGCGGCACCGTGCGGCCGGCGCCGGCCATGCCGCTGTTGCCGAGGAAGGCGCGGCGGCCCACCTTGGCGGGCCCGATGTGCATCCAGCCGCCGCCGAGTTCGTAACAGGCGACCATCGTGTCGTCGGCGAGGAACGCTGCGGGCGCGATCGTGGTGAGCGCGGGGATGAGCAGCACGGTCGACGCCTCGACGCCCGCGCCGACCTTCGCGCCGAGCAGGCGCAGCCAGACCGGGGTGAGCAGGCTCGCGTAGACGGGGAAGAGCAGAGTGCGCGCGCCGTCGAGGATGCGCTCGGTCATCCAGACCTGCCAGCCGAACCGACTGCGCACAGGGTAGTAGCCCTCGCGGAGCCCGACGCCGAGCACCCGTACGGCGAGCACGACGAGCAGCGCGTACACGAGCCCGGCGACCACCACGGCGAGCGGCATCATCAGCGCGGCCCGGCCGAGCGCGAGGCCCAGGGTGCCGGCGTCGCCGATCGCGGCGCCGACGAGGAGGGCGGCGAGAATCACCGCGACCGCGGGCATCGCGGTCATGCCGAGCGCGCCGAGGGCGTATGCGGCAAGCCAGCGCCGGCCGCGTGGCGGGTGTTCGGCCGGCCAGGCGCCGCGGGCGGCCCCGACCCGGGTAGCAGGCGAGCCGGCCCAGCGTTCGCCCTCCGGCACGTGGCCGGACACGGCGGCGCCGGGTTCGATCACGGCGCCCTCGCCGATCACCGCTCCGCCGAGGAGGGTGCTGCGCGCGCCGATCGTGGCGCCGGCGCCGATCTTCACCCGTCCGATGCGCAGCACGTCGCCGTCGATCCAGTAGCCGGACAGGTCGCTCTCTGGTTCGATCGCGGCGCGCTCGCCGATGGACAGCATCCCCGTCACGGGCGGGAGCGCGTGCAGGTCGACGCCCGGTTCGATGCGGGCGCCGAGCGCCCTGGCGTAGTAGCTGATCCAGGGCGCTCCGGCGAGGCTCACGGCGTCGACGAGCAGGGACACCTGCTCGGCGAGCCAGAGCCGCAGGTGCACGGACCCCGCCCGCGGGTAGGCGCCCGGCTTCACCCCGCGGAGGAGGAGCCGGGACGCGAGAACGGAGAGCGCCATCTTGCCGGGCGGGGTGACGAAGACGAGGAATCCGGCGAGGATCCACCACCAGGACAGCGTCGGCGCGAACGTGGCGCCGCCCGCGGCGAGCAGGTTGTTCGCCGCCGCGAGGTAGACGAGCCAGCGGGCGCCGACGAGCGCGTGCAGCGGGATGCCGAGCAGGGTCTGCAGGAGCTGGCTGCGGAACGGGACCGGAAGCACGGTGCGCGCCGCGGCCACCACGGCGGGGGTGCGGGAGTCGAGTTCGTCGGCGAGAGCGCCGATGCGGGGGTGGTCGTAGATGTCGTTAACCCGGGTGTCCGGGTAGCGTTCGCGGAGCGCGGAGACGAACTGGGCGGCCGTGAGCGAGCCACCGCCGTGTGCGAAGAAGTCGGCGTCCGGACCCTCGACGGTGGACCCGAGGATGGCAGCCCACTTCTCGGCGAGCCAGGCCGCCGTCGGAGACAGCAGGCCGGCATCCGTGTCGTCGCCCGTCGCCGGGAGCGGCCAGGGCAGGGCGGCCTTGTCGACCTTGCCGGAGACCCGCGTGGGCAGCTCGTCGACGACGGCGAGCAACGGCACGAGAGCGGCGGGTAATTCCTCCCGCAGGCGCACGGTCGCCTGGCCGCGGTCGAAGGCGGATGCCGCGTCGACGAGTGCGAGGTAGCCCACGAGCACCTGGTTCCCGGCCGGGGTGCGCTGCACGACAGCGGCGGCACCGGCGACGCCCGGCAGGGTGCGCAGCGCTGCCTCGATCTCGCCGAGCTCGATGCGACGTCCGCCGAGCTTGACCTGGTCGTCGGCGCGGCCGGCGAAGACGAGGCCGGACGCCTCGAAGCGCACGAGGTCGCCGCTCCGGTAGGCGCGCGGCCAGCCGAGGCCGGCGTGCGGGGCGTACTTCTCGGCGTCCTTGGCCGGGTCGAGGTAGCGGGCGAGGCCCACTCCCCCGATGATGAGTTCCCCGGTCTCGCCTTCGGCGACGCGGGCGCCCGCGGAATCGACGACGGCGAGGTCCCAGCCGTCGAGGGGCAGGCCGATCCGGATCGGCGCGCTGCCGTCGAGCAGCGCGGCGCACGCGACGACGGTCGCCTCGGTCGGCCCGTAGGTGTTCCAGACCTCACGGCCCCTGGCCTGCAACCGGTCGGCGAGTTCGGGCGGGCAGGCTTCTCCGCCGAAAATGAGCAGGCGCACCCGTTCGAGGGCTTCCTCCGGCCAGAGGGCGGCGAGGGTCGGCACCGTCGACACGATGGTGATCCCGTGCGCGATCAGCCACGGGCCGAGGTCGACGCCGCTGCGCACCAGCGAACGGGGAGCGGAGACGAGGCAGGCGCCGTTCCGCCAGGCCAGCCACATCTCCTCGCAGGAGGCGTCGAAAGCGACCGAAAGGCCCGCGAGCACCCGGTCGGCGGGGCCGATCGGGTCGGCCCGGAGGAACAGTCCGGCCTCGGCGTCGACGAACGCGGCCGCGGAGCGGTGCGAGACGGCGACACCCTTCGGCACCCCCGTCGAACCGGAGGTGAAGATGACCCAGGCGTCGTCGCTGCCGCGGGGCAGGGTGCGGTGGGTGTGCGCGAGGGTCAGGTCCTCCTCGGGCGGCAGCATCCGCTGCCTGAGCATGACGTCGTCCACCGCCGGCCGGAACTCGAAGACGCCGCCGCGGCCGATCACGCCGACGACGCGGGCCTCGCTGAAGACCAGGTGAGCGCGTTCCTCTGGGTCGTCGGCGTCGACCGGGACATAGGCGGCGCCGACCCGCAGGGTCGCGAGGATGGACACGTAGAGTTCGCGGGTTCCGGAGGGGATGCGGATGCCGACGGTGTCCCCGCGGCGCACGCCGGCCTGGCTGAGGGTGAGCGCCTGCTCGTCGACGAGGTGCCTGAGCTGACGGTAGCTGACGGTGCCGGACTGGTCCTCGAGCGCGAGCGCGTTGGGGTGCCTGGCTTCGGTGGCGAAGAGGATGTCGATGAGGGTGCGCGCCTCCGCCGTGCGCGATCCGGCCTCGAGCACGGCCTGGGCGGCGGACTGCGCTGCGGCCTGGGTTGCGCCCTGCGGAACGGGGGTCTCGGTCACGCTCGCTCCTCGGATCGGGACGCGGTGCTGCACACCGCACGACGATTCCCCAGTGTAGAACAGGCGTGTGACGCCGGGGTGTCGGCCCGCACCTCGGTCAGCTGGCGTCCCCAGCGGATGCCGGCCGGCCGAGCACAGGACCGAGCGCGTCGAGCTCCTCGCCGCCGGCCATCAGCCTCGTGAGCTCGTCGACCGTGATCCCGTCGCGCGCGAACTCGCCGAGGCTCGTGCCGCGGTTGAGCACGAGGAACCGATCCCCGACGGCCCAGGCATGGTGCGGGTTGTGCGTGATGAACACGATGCCGAGGCCGCTGTCCCTGGCCCGCGCGATGTACCGCAGCACGAGGCCGGCCTGGGTGACGCCGAGCGCGGACGTCGGTTCGTCGAGGATGACGAGTTTCGCGCCGAAGTGCACGGCGCGGGCGATCGCGACCGCCTGGCGTTCCCCGCCGGAGAGGGTGCCGATCGGCTGGTCGACGTCGCGGAGGGTGATGCCCAGGGTCGCAAGGCTGTCCCGGGTGGTCGCCCGCATCCTGGCGACGGCGAGGCGGCGGAACGGCCCGCGGCCGACCGTCTCCTCCGCTCCGAGGAAGAAGTTTCGCCAGACCGGGAGCAGCGGCACGAGGGCCAGGTCCTGGTAGACCGTCGCGATGCCGAGGGAGAGCGCGTCACGGGGGCTCCCGAAGTGTTGTTCGACGCCGTGGGCGAGGAGGGTGCCTTCGGTGTGCCCGTGTGCCCCGGCGAGGACCTTGATCAGTGTGGACTTGCCCGCGCCGTTGTCGCCGAGCACGCAGAGCACCTCGCCGGCTCCGATCGAGGCCGTCACCCCGCTCAGCGCACGCACCGAACCGTAGCTCTTGCCGAGACCGCGGACCTCGAGAAGAGGCGTCCGGGCATCCGCCGCCGCGCCCAGGGGCTCCGCCGCGCCCAGGGGCTCCGCCGCGGTCATGAGCGCTCACCGGCCTGGCGGCGCACCCAGAGGTTGACGAGTACCGCGAGCAGCAGCATGCCGCCGAGGAAGGCCTTGAGCCAGTTGCTGTCCCACTGGGCGAAGACGATGCCCTGGAGCGCCATGCCGTAGATGAGGGCGCCGAGGGACGCGCCGATCGCGGAGCCGAACCCGCCGGTGAGCAGGCAGCCGCCGACGACGGCGCAGATGATGTAGACGAATTCCTGGCCGATGCCCGTCGTCGCCTGCACGGTCGACACGTCGAAGAGCTGGAGCATTCCGACGAGCCAGGCGGCGCCTGCGGTCGTGAGGAAGAGCCCGAACTTCACCCGGCGCACGGGCACGCCGACCTGGCGGGCGCTTGCGGCCTGGCCGCCGACCGCGAAGACCCAGTTGCCGAAGCGGGTGCGCAGCAGCACCCAGGTCGCGAGCGCGGTCAGCAGGATCCACCAGACGATCGAGATCTTGACGTCCATGCCGAACAGCGGGAACGAGGAGCCGAAGAGCACCCGGGCCTGGTCGAAGCCGGTGACGGCCCCGAGGCCCTGGATCGCGACGGTCCCGGTGAGCAGTTTGGTGACGGCGAGGTTCAGGCCCTGCAGGATGAAGAAGGTTGCGAGGGTCACGATGAAACTCGGCAGGCCGGTCGAGGTGACGAGCCACGCGTTGAATGCCCCGACGAGGAGGGCCGCGGCGAGCGCGAGCACGAGGGCGAGCCACACGTTCAGGCCCCACTGCGTCGTCGCAATACCGACGATCAGGCCGGTCGTTCCCGTCATCGCGCCCGCGGAGAGGTCGAACTCTCCGCCGATCATCAGGAGCGCCACGGCGACGGCCATGATCCCGAACAGCGACGACGAATACAGCCAGGTTGCGACGCCGGCCGGGGTCAGAAAAGCGGATGTCGAGATCGAGAAATACAGGAAGATCCCGAACGCGGCGACGAAGGCCCCGACCTCGGGGCGGCGGAGCAGCCCGGTCATCGGGTTCCGTGTGCCGCGTAGGTGGCGACCTGCGCCGCGTTCTCCTTCGTGACGAACCCGGGGCCGGAGAACACCGGCTGGCCGCCGCCGACGACATCGCCGTTGCGCTTCTGCAGGGTGAGGAAGACCACCGGAAGGTAGCCCTGGGAATAAGGCTGCTGGTCGACCGCGAACAGGATCGAGCCGGCCTCGATGAGCGTCGTCACGTCTTTGGACACGTCGAAGGTCGCGAGCTGCGCGTGGCTGCCCGCGTCGGTGATGGCCTGGCTCGCGGCGACGGCGATGCCCGGGTTCAGGCTGAGCACACCGTCGATCGTCGGGTCGGCCAGGAGCGTGCTCTTGATCGTGTTCTGGGCGTCCGCGAGGTTGGCGATGTCGACCTGTACGTTCGTGACCGGGCTGCCGAGCCCGGCGGCGGCTCCCCGGCAGCGGTCCTCGAGGCCCGTGTTGCCTGCCTCGTGGATGACGCAGATCACCTTCGTGGCTCCCGCCTTGGCGAGGCGCTCCCCCGCGGACTGTCCGGCGGCGTACTCGCTCTGGCCGACGTGGGTCTGGGCGCCGAAGGCGAGGGACTCCTCGAGTCCCGAGTTGATCGTGATCACCGGGATGCCGGCCGCCACGGCCTTCTCGACGGACGCCTTGACCCCGTCGGGGTTCGCCATCGAGACGATCAGTCCGTCCGGATGCGTCGCGACGGCCGAATCGATCAGCTGGCTCTGACGCACGGGGTCACCGTCGCCCTGGTATGTCACGGTCGCGCCGAGGTCGGTGCCTGCCTGCTCTGCGCCACTCTTGACCACGTCCCAGAACGCGTCGCCCGGGTTTCCGTGGGTGACCACCGCGATGGTCGTCTTCCCGGCGGATGCCGCGTCCGATCCGGTCGCGGTGCTCCCGTTCGTCGAGCATCCGGTGAGGGCGAGCGGAAGCAGGACCAGGGCGGTGAGCCCGGCGAGCAGGCTGGTTTTGTGCAACATCGGTGGGTCGTCCTTCGAGGCCAGTCGTCAGCCAGCTGCCGGAGTTCGGCAGGCGAGCGGGACGCCGCTGAGGATGACCCTCCTGAATCTTAGGCTGCAGCGCTGCGCGGCTGGTTCGGAAAGGACCTCCTACAGGCCGGCGATAGACGGCAGCCGTCCGGAACGGACGGCCTCGGCGAAGGCCTCATAGTCGCGGTCGTTCTGGTCCGCATAGCGCAGCGAGAAATCAGTGATCGCCGTGTCGAATTCAGCTCTCTTCCCGAGGTAGGCGGCGATGGCGACGGGGTCACCCGAGCGTGCGTGCGCGCGAGCGAGCGTCCAGCCGCAGAGCCCGGCATAGAGGGTCATGCCGAACGGCACCATGTTCTCCACGACGACGGACCCCTTCATGTCGCGTAGCTGGCGCCAGTAGAGGAACCGGTTCTCCTGCACCCCTTTCGTCCAACCGAGGTAGATGTCGCTCGCGGCCTGCATCATCCGCTGTCCCTGCACGACGCGCTCACCGGGTTGTTCGTAGCGGCTCCTGTCGAGGTGGTCCTCGAGCACCGAGGCCCTGGCCTCCTTGACCTGGAGGAAGAGTGGATCCTGTTGGTCACGCCCCTGGAGCAGCGCTATGTAGGCGCGCGTGCCGACGCTCCCGACGCCCACGACTTTACGGGCAACGTCGACGAGTTCGAAACGTTCGAGCAGCCGGCGGCGGTCATCCTGGAGATTGGCGCGGTAGGAGCGGAACGCCGTCCGGACCGATTCCTCGATCTCGTCGGGCGACAGTCCCGTCGTCGTCGTCAGCTCCCGGACAGGGATGACGATCGGCGGCTGGCTGATGATCCGGTAGTCCCCGTCAACGAACTCTGCGAGCTTCGACAGCGCCTGCAGGCTGTCACGGGTGCGGGCCTTGTCGGCGAGCGCCCTGGTCCTCTTCTCGGCGTTCACCGCAGCCTTGCGCTCCGTCCGGTCTCCTTTCTTTTTGCCCGCGGCCACCTGGAGGGTCGCCATGACGGTCTCCTCGGTCATGCGGGCGTACCAGACGTCCATCGTGCCCATCTTCGCGAATTCCGCCATCGCCTCGCGATACGCCCGCACCGAGGCGAGCGTCACGTCGTGGACCTGGGAGTTCGTGAACCTGTTGTTGCGCGCCGCGATCGTGAAACTCGCGCACATCCGCTGGACGTCGTATTCGAACGGGCCGGGCAGGGTTTCGTCGAAGTCGTTCAGGTCGAAGAGCAGGGCACGCTCCGGCGAGGCGAACAGGCCGAAATTGGACAGGTGGGCGTCACCGCAGAGCTGGACGATCAGCCCGGACCTCGGGGTGTCCTTGAGGTCGGCGGCCATGATCCTGGCCGCGCCGCGGTAGAACGTGAACGGCGATACCAGCATGCGGCCGTGCCGGACCGGCACGAGGTCCTGCTCCCTGGTGAGGTTCTGTTCCTCGAGCAGCGCCACCGGGTCCGGTCTGTCCGCGGCCGGCGACCAACCCGAGTGACTGGCGCGGGGAGTCTGCTCCCTGGCCCGCTTGCCCCTGGCCTTGCGCTCCCCCACGGTCGCGTGCTCGACGACATTGTCGAGCGCGGCCCTGTCCTCATACATGGTGGACGACATCCATGCTTGACGACCTCTCTGTCGTTTTCTTCTGTCGTTTTCTCCCCGGGCAGGACTAGCCCAGCGCGCGGGCCTTGAGCCGCTCGTATTCGGCCTGGGTGATGACGCCGGAGTCGAGCAGCTTCTTCGCGTCCGCGATTTCCGTGGACGGCGACGAACCCGCAACGGTCTTGATGTACTGATCCGTCTGGCCCCGGTACTGGTTCCTGCGCTGCTCCTGGCGCTCGGACATCCCGGAACCCCGCGCGATCAGGTAGACGAGGGCGGTGAGGAAGGGCAGGAAGACTAGGAAAACCATCCAGATGGCCTTGACCCCGCCGCTGACCTGATGGTCGCTGAACAGGTCCCCGATGACGGTCACGAGCACCATCAGGTAAGCGAGGAAGACGAAGGACCAGAAGAAGAACCCGACAAAGTTCCAGAAATTATCCATGAGCCGTCTTCCCTCGGATACCGGGACACCCGTGTGATGCCCTCGTCGCTGACAAAATACTGTCGTTCGGCCGTTTCTGGAATGGGCACTGCCTGGAATGGCACCGCCGGGAATGGGCCCGGTCACGGCGATTGCCGCGCGTCCCGGGTCTTCCCCTGACGCCTCTCGACGGCCTGGTTCGGAATGTTCCTGGAGAACAACAGGGATCCGAGGGCGAAGAGGACCAGCGCGAAGAAGGACACCCGCAGGGAGGACACCTGTGATTCGCTGTAGATCCTGGTCAACTCGGCACTGTCGGAGCTCGACAGTCCCGCGTCCGTCGCGATGCCGGCCACACTCGAGACGGGAACGATGGCGACACCGGCCGCTGTCTGCGTGCTGACCGCGGCTTTCGCGGAGTCGGGAAGGCTGCTGCTCTCCACCGAGCTCAGGAACGAGGACGAGAGCGACGCGATCAGCACCGATCCGATCAAAGCGGTACCGAGCGACGAGCCGAGGTTCTGGAAGACTCCCTGAAGCCCGCCGACCTCGCTCGTCCTCTCCTCGCCGACACTGGACATGTTCACGTTTCCGAGTTGCGAGGCGAGAAGGCCGAGAGCAGCTCCCGCGGTGAACATCCCGACGCCGAACACGACGCTCTTCAGGTCCAGGGAGACGGAACCGAGCAGGCATACGGCGCTTCCCCCCAGGACGAGCTGACCGACGCGCACGATCCGGCGCGGTGACCACAATGTCGACAACCGGGTGCCCACCACGGAGAAGAGGATGAGCGCGATCGACAGCGGGAAGATCTTCAGCCCGGTTTCCAGCGCGTTGAGCCCCAGGGTCATCTGCAGGTAGATCGGGATCATGAAGAACACCCCGGCCGTGAACGCGTACTGCGCACCGAGCACGGAGAGCCCGGACCGGAGCTGCGTGATCGAGAACATCCCGACGTCCAGGAGCGGGGCGCGGCCCGTCTCGGCCAGTCGCCGTTGGCGACCGGTGAACAGCCAGAGGAGGAAGACGCCCAGCAGGATCAGGTAGGGCACGAGGGACAGGCCCAGGGGCTCGATCGGGGTCCCGTTGATCTCGGGAGCCTGTTTCGGGAGGATCCACCCCCAGGTCTTGCTCTGCAACATCCCGTACACGACGAGGACGAGGCCCGCCGCCGAGAGCAGGACGCTCGGGACGTCGATTCGGGTGCTGCTCGGCCCGCTGCTGTCGGAGATGAGGCGCGCCGTGAGCACGACGCCGATCATGATCACGACCTCGGACACGAAGACGTAGCGCCAGTTCAGGTAGGTCGTGACGTAGCCTCCGATCAGGGGGCCGGCCGCGACCGCGGCCCCGGACACGGCTCCGATGATCGCGTACGCGGTCACGCGGTCCCTGTCCCGGTAGTTCTCCGCGACGAGAGCTGCGATGGCCGGGATCACCAGCACGGCGCCGAGTCCTTCGATGACCGACCAGCCGAGGAAGAGCACCGCGAAATTCGGGCTCAGTGCCGTCAACAGGGAACCGCACGAGTAGACGACCGCACCGATCACGAACGCGCGCCGCCGGCCCCAGATGTCGCCGAGCTTTGCGCCGAGCAGCATGACCGCCGCCATCGTGAGGGTGTAGAACGTGATCGCGCTCTGCATGGCCGCGACCGTGGTGTCCAGGTCTGTGACAACCGTCGAGATCGACACGTTCATGACGGTGCTGTCGAGCACCATGACGAACTGCGCACTGCCGAGGACCGCGATTGCCGTCCACTTACTCATCGAGTCACCCGCAATCCGACGCGAACGCCGCTGGCCCCCTCATCCGACCGGTTTCCGGCACCCCCGTTCGAGGCGAGTATGACATCGCTCCGAACCACGCGAAAGAGGATCGATCGGCCGCCGCGTCGACCCGCGACGGGCGAGACTGCTCAGCGCGGCAGGTGGATGACGGTGAGGACCTCGGCGAGGAGGCGGATGCGCTCCCAGAGCGACTCGATGATGATGTGCTCGCTGCGGGCGTGCGCACCGCCGCCGCGGGGTCCGAAACCGTCGACGATACCGAGAGCGGATGCGCCGAGCAGGTTGGTGTCCGCGGCGCCGGCCGCTGGACGAGCGCTGAGTGGAGCCCTGTCGGAACCACCGCCGCCGAACCCGGCGTCGCAGCCCGAGATGACGGCGGCCAGGGCCTGGTCGGCGGCGCGTGGCTGCCAGGCCGGGCGGTAGGACAGCCGGGTGACGGCCACCTGCGCACGCGGGCGGACGGGAGTCAGCGCCTCGATCTCGTCGAGGACTTCGCCTTCGATGTCCGGATCGGAGAAGCGGAAGCCGAGCACGGCCACGGCGTCGTCCGCGACGACGTTGGCCAGGCCGGGGGCAGTGATGGAACCGAGGTTGTAGAGCACCTTGGCGGCCGGGCGTTCTTCGGCGCGGATCGTGGCCCTGGCCGCGATGTCGCGCACCCGCAGCAACTGGTCGATGATCTCCTCCGTCGCGGAGACTCCCTTCTCGGGGTCGAGGGCGGCGTGGGCGGGAACACCGGAGACGGCGAGAGCGAGGCGGGTGCTGCCGAGACGCCCGACCTTGAGGTCGCCGTCGGGGTGCGGCGACTCGAAGCCGATCGCCGCAGAACAGCCGTCGGCCGTGGCCAGCAGCAGCGCGCCAGAGGTCGGGGAGCCGATTTCCTCGTCTGCCGTGACGATGATCCGCACCGGCACGTGGTCCACGGCGCCGGCATCGCCCAGGGCGCGGAGCAGCTCGAGGGCCTCTTCCATGACCACCAGGCCGGATTTCATGTCGTAGACCCCTGGGCCGGTGATGCGGATTCCATCGCTCGTCCACGGCACGTCGCCGGCGAGGGTGCCGACCGGCCACACCGTGTCGGAGTGCCCGATCAGGAGAACGGGAGCGGCGCCGACGCCACTGCCCCGCCCGGGGAAGTCAGCGACCAGGTGGGGGCCTCCCGGTGTCGGGTGCAGCACCACCGTGCCGCCGAGTCCGGAATAGCGGGCGGCGAGCGCATCCGCGAACGCCGTGATGGCCGTGCCCGCCCCGGTCGGCGTTTCGCGCAGCACGTAGTCCTCGAGGGTCGCCAGCGCACGAGCCCGCGCGGAGGCGTCCGGTATGACGGGTCCAGTGGATGTGATGACGGCATCTCCTCAGGCGGTGGCAGGCTCGGAACAGGTAGAAGATATGTTACCTATCCTTCGACAAGTTCGCGGATTTGCTTGAGAGTTACGAAACGAATACGACACATAAGTTGTTTATGATTGTCAGATTGGTTCTGGAACATCGTGTTCCGAAAAGACCAGGACAGGGAAACGACACAACATGGGTGACCTGAAACTCACGGTGGAATCCACCCGGTCACGCGCCGTGTTCAGCCACGCCAGCGAGCTGTATACCCGGGTGTTCGGTTATACCGCGGCCGATCACAGCCTGAACCCGAAGCTGCTCTCGGCAATCGTGGGCAACGGCGGTGCGGCCGTTGCCGCGCGGGACGGCGCCGGCGAGCTCGTCGGTTTCGCCTACGGCTTCGTGGGTTTCGAATCCGGGGCGCCCTACTTGTACTCGCAGGCCGCGTTCATCGACCCCGCCTGGCAGGGCAAGGGAGTGGGCCGCCTGCTCAAGCAGGAACAGGCAATCATCGCGAGATCAGAGGGACTCACCTCGATGCGCTGGGCGTTCGACCCGACCCTTGCCCGCAATGCCCACTTCAACCTCGACGTGCTCGGCGCCCGCGGAGTGCGCTTCGCCGCGAACTACTACGACGAGCCGTTCTCCGATCGCCTGATCGTCGACTGGGCGCTCTCGGACGCCACCGGTACCGAGTCGGCCACGCCGCCCCGCGCCGCGGCCTCGACCCCCCCGGGTTTCCCCGTCGTGGACCCCACAGCACTGGGAACGACGCTGCCCCGGCACTGGGGTCGGCCGGTGGGCGACGGCGACGTCATCCACGTGCCGATCCCGTCCGACAGTCCCGCGAAGACGCTCGCCCCCGTCATCGTCCAGGCATTGAGAGCCGCCGTGGCCGAAACCTTCACCGAGTTGTTCGAGCGCGGCTACGTCGCCGAATCCTGCGTCCGGGTCGACGGCACGAGCGCCGCATACGTCTTCGTCGCGGCCAGCACCCAGGAGGCCGCGCCGCGCATCCGCCAGGCAGCCCGATGACCGAGGCGAACGAGGCCCTCACAAGCCCGGAGGACCGGTACGCCGCACGACTGCAGAAGCGGTCGTCGTCGTCGGTCTTGCGCGCGCGCATCGTGGAGAGCGAAAAGAAGAACCTTGCCGAGACCTTCGCACACCTCGGGGAAGACGATGCCCTCGTTCGCGCGCCGGCCCGGATCGTGGCCGCCCGCAGGCGGTATGTGCTCGGCGCGGGCAAGTCATTCGCATACGCGACCCTGTTCGCCTGGGACCTCTCGGCAGGACTCTCTCAGGTGCTCCTCATCGACGAAGCCGCCGTCCGCTCGATCGACGTCCTCAGCGACGTCCGCCCGACCGATGTGCTCGTTGTGTTCTCGTTCCGCCGGTACCAGCGGCAGAGCGTGCTCGTCGCCGAACGGTTCGCCGCGGCCGGCGGAACCGTGATCGCCGTCACGGACTCCCCCGATGCTCCGGTCGCAGCCTTCGCCACCGAAACCGTGACCGTGCCGACCAGCAGCGCCTCGTACGCCGACTCCCCCACGGCGGTCGCCGCCGTCATCCACCTGGTGAGTACCTTGAGTATTGCCAGTGCCAAAGGAGCCCGGCGCAGGTTCGCCGAGCGGGAGCAGCTGAACCAGATCCTGAACAGTTACGTGGAGTGAACCATGGACGAACGCAGCACCCAACGCAGCATCGAAGGAGCACGATGAAGGTAGTGGGCGTTTCCCTGTTTGTCACCCGGTTGCCGCTTGTGCACGGTTTCGAGACGAGTTCTCACCGCAAGAGCCACCTCGACCACATCGTGGTGCGCCTCACCGACGAATCCGGCGCGGTCGGCTGGGGCGAGATCGCCTCGGCGAGCGACCCCTTCTATTCCTCGGAGACCGTGGACACGGCGCTCCTCGTCGCGAAGAAATACATCGTCCCCGCGATCATCGGGCACGAGTGGGAGACGCCGGCCGAGCTGGCGACGACGTGGGCACGCATCCGCGGCCACGAGTTCGCCAAGGCCGGCTTCGACATGGCCGCGTGGAGCCTGTACTCCGGCGCGCGCGACGAACCGCTGTCCGTGGCACTGGGCGGCACCCGCGCCGAGGTCGCAGCGGGCGTCTCCCTCGGCATCGAATCCTCCATCGACGCCCTGCTCACCGAGGTCAGCCGCCATGTCGACGCCGGATACCGCCGGGTGAAACTCAAGATCAAGCCGGGCTGGGACATCGGTCCCGTTCGTGCTGTACGCGCCGCTTTCCCGAAGCAGGACGTCCATGTCGACGCGAACGGGATCTACGCGGATACCGACGAAACCACGGCCCTCATGCGCGGTCTCGACGAATTCGGCCTCAGCATGATCGAACAGCCGTACGCACCCCGCAATTTCGTCGCCCATGCCAGGCTCCAGGCCACCCTGGAGACCCCGATCTGCCTCGACGAGGGGGTCGTGGACCTCGACGACATCGGCACGATGATCGCCCTCGGCGCCGGCCGGATCCTGAACATCAAGGTGTCACGGATGGGCGGTCTCACCGTTGCCCGCGCCGCACACGATCTCGCGAGGGATGCGGGCATCCCGGTGTGGTGCGGCGGGATGCACGAGTTCGGCATCGGGCGCGCGGCCAACGTCGCCCTGTCATCGCTGCCCAACTTCAGCTACCCGTCCGATGTGTCGGCGTCGGAGAAGTATTACGCGAAGGACATCATCGACCCCCCGGTCACCGCACTCGACGGCATGGTGACCGTTCCCACCGGGCCGGGTCTCGGCTACGCGGTGCTGCCCGACTGGATTTCCGAGAACACGATCAGCCACGAGCACTATGGAGTAGAACGATGAGCACAGCAGACACGAATCCCGTTGCGATGAACGCGGACGCCTCGCCCACAGACGGGGCGGACCCCCGCGTGCTGTTCATGCTGGACGACCCGACCCAGACCGGAACGGATGCCTCCGCGCTCGCGGCCTCGGTCCGTCGGGCCGACCCGGCAGACCCGCAGATCTCGGTGCTCGACCTCGCGGTGACCCGCGGCGACGGTATCTTCGAAACGCTCGACGCCATCGACGGTTTCGGCCAGGCCCTCGAGCCGCACCTGGCCCGCCTGTCCAATTCGGCAAGGTTGCTCGACCTGCCGGCTCCGTGCCTCGACCTCTACCGCGAGGGCATCCGCCAGGGAATCGCAGCGTCGACCCACCCGCGCCTGTCGGTCAAGCTCGTGCTCACCCGCGGCATCGAGGGCGCCGGCCGGTGCACGGGGTGGGTCTTCGTCGACCCGGAACCCGACTTCACCGAGGCGCGCACCCACGGCCTGAAGGTGGTCACCCTCGACCGCGGTTACCGCCACGATGTCGCCCAGACGTCCCCGTGGTTGCTGCAGGGAGCGAAGACCCTCTCCTACGCGGTGAACAAGTCGGTCTACCGCGAGGCGGAGCGCCGGGGAGCCGACGACGTGATCTTCATCAGCAGCGACGGGTTCGTCCTGGAAGGGCCGACATCGACAGCCGTGCTGCAGTTCGGCAGGCACCTCGTCACGCCGTCGACCGACCAGGGTATCCTGGCCGGCACGGCACAGGCCGCCTTCTTCGAGTACGCGGAGGCGAACGGGCTGACCACCGAGTACCGCACCGTCACTCCCGACGAGCTGCATGCCGCAGACTCGGTCTGGCTCGCCTCGAGCGTGCGGCAGATCGTGCCGATCGTCGAGATCGACGGGGTCGCCCGCGGCTTCGACGCCGAGCTCCACACCGCGGCGCTGGACTACCTGGTCACTCGCCGCAGCTGAGGCCGTGCTGTACGGCCCCAGGCCTCCCGGCCCCGTGCGTCACGGGGCCGTGGGGATCGCGAGGGCCGCCACGATGTCCTCCGCCCGCGCCCAGTAAGCCGCGTAGTGCTCGGGGTCGGCGTTGACCTGGACCGCGTGGGCAAGCAGTGTCGGCTCCATCTCCTTCCAGCCGGCGACCTTCGTCAGCTTGGTGAAGAAATTCTGCGCAGAGACGTAGGGATCCATCCGGTCGGCCAGTGTTCCCCAGGCGCCGTTGTCGCGCTGCTGGAACAGTCCGCGGCTGTCGGCGCCTGCCGCGTCGCCGTAGTCGAGGACCCGCAGGCCCGACTCGCCCAGTGCGGTCATCACGCCGACGGTCTGGGTGTGCGTCCCGATCCCGAGGTCCCTCCCTGCGTTCATGATGTGGGCCGCGTTGACCAGGCGGTCCTGGCAATAGCCGGCGACGGGCCCGGCGGGCACGGTGATCGCGCCGACGTCGACGGGGTCGGCCGTCGGGCAGGTGACGGTGATCCCCGCGGCGCCCGCACCGAACCCGGCGAGGTTCCAGCCGGCGAAGCCCAGTCCGACACAGACTGCGACCGCGACGCCCGCGATGACGAGTCCGCGACCCCGGGTCCGAGTCCGAGTCCGAGTCCCGGTTGTGGATCGTCGGGCTCGGGAGTGCGACACGACGGTTCCCTTCGCGAGCGTGGTTGGACTGTGGCATCGGTCGGATGGTCCGACCGCACCCGAGGTGACGCTACCTGCCGAATATATGCGGAAGCACTGAGCCGATGCCGGGTCCAACGACGGGTGGATTCCTGCGGGGCACGAGCGTACCGTACCGACCTGGCCCGGACATCAAGGACGGCACGGAAGCGACCTGGGGCATCACGTGGCGCGCATGTTTCGCCACGTTACCGGCGTGTAAAACGTCTTACCCGGGCATTGCGCCTCCCTGGTCAGCGTGCAAATCTTGCCTAGTTGGTCAATCGTCCAACTTTGCAACCGGGAGTACCCGTGCCTCTGTCACTACCGAAGAAGTCGCCGACGAAGAAGTCGCCGCAGAAGGATGCACCGCCGAAGAAGCTCGGGCACCTCGCCGTTGTAACGGGCGCCAGCTCCGGTCTCGGTGCCGAATTCGCCCGACGATGGGCGGAGCGCGGGTATGACGTCGCCCTGGTCGCGCGGCGAAAGGACCGTCTGGAGGCCCTCGCCGCCGAGTTGGAGGAATCCTCCGGCGTGCACGCCTTCGTGGTGCCAGACGATCTGTCGGACCCCGAGGCCCCGTATCGGATTGTCGCGGCCGCCGAGGCTCTGGGAATCCCCATCCGGGTTCTGGTGAACTGCGCGGGCTTCGGCACAGCGGGGCCGTTCGTGCACGAAGATTCCCGCCGGATCGCCGACGAGATCATCGTCAACACGCTGGCCCCGACGATACTGAGCCGGTTGCTGCTGCCAGCGCTCCTGTCGGCGCCGGGCGGCGTCCTCCTCAATGTCTCGAGCACCGCCTCGCACCAGCCACTGCCGGGCATCGCCGTCTATGCGGCGACCAAGTCGTATCTGACCTCCCTCACCGAATCGCTGTGGCAGGAACAGCGCGGGACCGGGCTCACCGTCCTGGCGCTGTGCCCCGGTCCGACGGCGACCGGGTTCTTCGAGGCCGCAGGCTCCGACGCATTCGCCGTGGGCTCGGTCGCGACGATCGACACCGTCGTGCGCTCGGCATTCGCTTCCCTCGACCGGCCTGACTCCGGCCCGACGCTCACGGTCGGGTTCCGGAATCGGGTCACCGGGAGCCTGGCCAGCCTCGCGCCACAGCGAATCTCCCTCGCCGTCGCAGCACGCCTCACGTCGGGAGCCCGCGGATGAGGCGCATCCCGCCCGCACAGCGTCGGGACGAACTCATCGCGGCGGCCACGCGCGTCATCGCCCGCGATGGGCTGACGGCCGCAACGACCCGTGCCATCGTCGCCGAAGCTGGCATGCCGCTCGGCGCCTTCCACTACATCTTCGACTCCCGTGACGATCTGCTCACGGCCGTGATCGACACCAACACAGAGGAACAGAAGTTCCTCGTGTTCACGAGCGTGGGAACCGACCAGGACCGCAGCGTCAAGGCCGTGCTCCGGGCCGGCCTCGACGCCTACATCGACTGGCTCGTGGCCAACCCGCACCGTGAACTCGCCCTCGCGGAACTTGCCCTGTACGCCTCCCGCACCGGGACCGCCGAAGCGGCACGCACCCAGTACGACGTCTACTACCGGTCGGCGAAGGAGTCGTTGCGCCGCGTCACCGAGCTCACCGGGCAGTCCTGGACTGCACCTGTCGAGCAACTCGCGCGTTACCTCGTCGCGATCGTCGACGGGATGACGTCGACCTGGCTCGCGGACCGCGACACCGAGGCCGCCAGGTCCCTCGCGGGCTTCGCCGCTGCGTCGCTCGCGGGACACGCATCCGCGCCCGACAAGGCAGCCACCGAACCGAGTGATGACGAGAGCGACGACATCCGGATTCGCATCCACCTCGACATCGATCTCGATCTCGATCTCGATCTCGACTGTGACGACAACAACTCCCGCAACAACACCGGCCACAACACCGGCAACAACACCGAACAGGACCCCCGTGCTCACTGACACCGACCCCCACGTGCGCGCCCAGGTCAACCTGCACGCGGTACTCGGCGCGCTACCACGGCTCGCCGAACTCGCTCCCGATGCCCAGGCGCTCCTCGCCAAGCTGAAACGCCCGGTGACGGTGAGCTTCCGCGGACCGGCCGGGCTCAGCCTCGACCTCAGCTTCGCGCAGGACGGGATCACGCCGGGACGTACACCGGGCGCCGCCCGCGCCCTGCTGGTCTTCCGCTCGGCCGCGCACCTCAACGCCGTCGTCGACGGAACGGCCGGCCCGATTCCCGCCGCCGGACCGGCCGGACTGCGCTTCCTGCTCACCGTGTTCACGCCGCTCAGCAACCTCCTCGGCTCCTACCTGCAGCCGACCCCCGACCGCCTCGCCGACGCGGGCTTCACCGAGATCAACGCCCTGCTCACCCTGCACGTCGCCGCGACGGCGATCACGATCATCGGCAACGAAGACCGCAGCGGACAGTTCAGCGTCGCGCAGATGCCCGACGGTGACGTGGACATCGAAGTCGGGGAGGGACTCCGCTACCGGCTGGCAGTCCGTGGCAGCAGCATCCGCCTCGATGCCGAACCCACCGGTTCTCCCCGTGCGGCGCTCACCTTCGCGGACCTCGATGTCGCCGGCGGGGTGCTCAGCGGGCGATACAGCGCCCTCGCCTGCATCTGCGACGGTCGGATGGCGATGCGCGGGATGATCCCGCTCGTCGACAACACCAGCAGGATCCTCGACCGCGTCAGCTCCTACCTCGGAAAGTAGCCCGCCATGACCGACACCCTCTCCCCCGTCACGCCCATGAATCCCATCAAGCCGTTCGAATACCCGCTCAGCCGTGCCGCCTTCGCGCGGGCCACGAAGGTGATCCCGTCGGGGATCTACGGCCACCAGGGCCCCTCGGAGGGCTGCTACATCCCACAGGCCTCCTTCCCGCTCTTCTCCTCCCGCGCGGAGGGAAGCCGGTTCTGGGACGTCGACGGCAACGAATACATCGACTACATGTGCGGCTACGGCCCCAACGTGCTCGGGTACGGCGACGCCGAGGTCCACGCGGCCGCCCGCAGGCAGGCCGAACTCGAGGACGTCGTCTCGATCCCGTCGACGATCATGGTCGACCTCGCCGAACTCCTCGTCGAGACGGTCGCGAGCGCAGACTGGGCTTTCTTCGCCAAGAACGGCGGCGACGCAACGACCCTCGCGATCATGACGGCACGCGCAGCGACCCGCCGCAAGAAGATCATCTTCGTGAAGGGCTACTACCACGGGGTGGCACCCTGGTCGCAGAAGCTCGACTACCCCGGGGTCCTCGAAGAGGATGTCGCCAACAACCTGACCATTCCGTTCAACGACATCGAGGCCTTGCGCCAGACTCTCGAACAGCATGCCGGCCAGATCGCCGGGCTGATCGCCCAGCCGTACATGCACGGGAACTTCGTGGACAACGCGCTCCCGGCCGAGGGGTACTGGCAGGCCGTTCGCCGGCTCTGCGACGAGCATGGCGTCGTCCTCATCGTCGACGACGTCCGGGCCGGCTTCCGGCTCGACCTGGCCGGTTCCGACTATTACTACGGCTTCAGTGCCGACCTGATCTGCTTCTGCAAGGCCCTCGCCAACGGTTACAACGTGTCCGCGCTCTGCGGCCGCGACTTCCTTAAGGACGCCGTCAGCAGCATCACATACACGGGCAGCTATTGGATGAGCGCCGTGCCGTTCGCCGCCGCGATCGCCACGATCACCAAGCTGCACCGCATCGACGCGCCCACCCAGTTCGCCCGGCTCGGCACCCGGTTGACCACGGGTCTCGTCGCGGCGGCACACGGCGAGGACTTCACCCTTGTATCCTCGGGGGAACCAGCCCTGTTCTACCTGCGTCTCGCCGACGACGACTCACTCATGCTTCACCAGGAATGGGTCGCCGAATGCGTGCAGCGCGGGGTATTCATCACCTCGCACCACAACCACTTCATCAACGCCGCCCTCACCGAAACGGACGTGGACATGACGATCGATATAGCCAGGCAGGCCTTCTCAATCGTCCGGAAGCGGCATCCGCTGTGGAGCTGAGCCCGCACCTCCCCGTCCCACGGGCGGAGCTGGTCTCGGTCGGGTCGACCTATGCCGTGCAGGGACTCGGGTACGCAGTGATCGCGACCTCCCTGCCCACCATCCAGGCACGCCAGTCCCTCGACGCGACCATGGTGGCCCTCCTTCTCCTCGGGGTCTCGCTCGCCGCGGCGGGCGGATCGGTCCTCGCCGACGCGATCGCCATCCGCCGCAACAGCAAGGCCGCGCTGCTCAGCGGGCTCGCCGCCCAGGCCGTCGGGTTCTTCATGATGGCGACCGCACAGCCGGCCCCGATCTACATCGGTGCCGTACTGCTCTACGGCGTCGGGCTGGGCGCGGTGGATGCTTCGAGCGCGATGCAGGGCGTCCTCGTGCAGAGGGGCAGGCCCCGCCCCCTCCTGGGGCGGTTCTTCGCCGCCTACACGCTCGCCGCGATCGTGGGGGCATTCCTGATGGTCGCGCTCGTGGAGACCCCGGCCGGCGCCGGGGCGGTCCTCGCGATCGTCGGAGTGGTAGACGTGCTCGTCATCGTCGCCGGCTGGCGGCTCCTCGACACGGGTCATGCGGCCCGCAAGCCCGGGCACGCCCGCGACGCCACCCGCATTCCGCGCTGGCCCGTCTTCGTGATCGGGGCGCTCATCCTCGCCGCGTTCGTCGCCGATTCCGCCGTGAGCACCTGGAGCAGCATCTACCTCAGCGGCACGCTCCATACGGCGGCCTGGGCTGCGCCGCTCGGTTACGCCGCATACCAGATCGTCGTGCTCATCTCACGGCTCGGCGTGGACTACCTCGTCCGCCGTACCGCCCGCACGGTGATCGCAACGTCGGCCATCGTCTTCGGCGGCATCGGATTCGTGGTGATCGCCCTGGTTCCGACCGAAGCAGGCGCGATCATCGGCTTCGCCCTCACCGGCGTGATCGCGGGGGCCCTCGTCCCGCTGTCCTTCGGGGCCGCCGGCGACGTCCTCCCGTCCCGCAGCGACGAGATCATCGCGAGGGTGAACCTCTTCAATTACGCCGGCGCCATCCTCGGCACCGTCATCGTCGGGGTGGTCGCCGACCAGACCGGTTTCGGCATCGCCTTCCTGATCCCCCTCGTGATCCTGGTCCTGGTCCTGCCCGCAACCCGGGCCCTGCGCAAGCCGAAAGCCATCCCCCTCGAGGCACCCCAGCCCGGCTGAGCACGGCAACAGTTGCCCGTGCGGAACTGCCGGGCCTTGTCCGGAGCGTAAAAAAATGAAATCATGTTGTCACTAGATGGAAATTCTCCGGTCGCAGTTGATCGGATTCTCTCGAAAGGCGGCGGCATGAGCCTGGACGCTCCGGAATCCACGGGCACCCGGACCGTTGAACGCGCACTCGGCCTCCTCGCCTACGTGTGCGAACACGGCGCCGTGTCCCTGACCGAAGCCGCGCGCGGCAGCGACCTGTCGATCTCGACCGCCCTCCGACTCCTGCGGACCCTTGAAACCACGGGGTTCGTCTCGCGGGACGACAGCGGCGACTACCGGCCAGGGAGCATCACCATCCGGCTCGGCGCCCAGGCGCTCTCCCGGGAGACCATCGTCTCCGTCGCGGAGCCGAAGCTGCACGAGATCGTCGAGCTCACGAGCGAGAACGCCTACCTCGGCCTGCCGTCGACCTCGGACACCATGCTGTACGCGGCCGGCGTGCACGGGACCCATCCGGTCCAGCTCGCCAACTGGGTCGGCCGGGTCATTCCCCGCTCGACGACGGCTGCCGGAAGGGCATTCGCCGGCGCTGTCGGTCCCCGGGGTTTCACCGTCGTCCGAAGCGGAGCAGACCATGACTCGACTGCGATCGCCGTGCCCGTTCACTCGGTCGGCAAGATCGTCGCAACCGTGTCGGTCGTCATCCCGAACTACCGCGTCACCGATCCCGGACTGGATCGCATCGGCGCCCTTCTCATCCGGGTCGCCGGCGAGATCTCCGAACGGCTGGGTTCCGACCCGCTGCCGCAGAATCAGACAAAACCAACCGACTAACCAACCGGCGCCGGCCGGCATCAACCAGAAGGAAGAAAATCGTGGCCCAGAAGCATCTCCCCCGTCCGGTTCGCGCTGCCAGGGGCACCACCCTGACCGCGAAGAGCTGGCAGACCGAGGCGCCGTTGCGCATGCTGATGAACAACCTCGACCCCGAAGTCGCCGAGCGTCCCGACGATCTCGTCGTCTACGGCGGCACCGGGAAGGCCGTCCGCAGCTGGGAGGCGTTCGACGCGATCGTGCGCACCCTCCGTGAGCTCGAGGACGACGAGACCCTGCTCGTGCAGTCCGGCAAGCCGGTCGGGGTCTTCCGCACCCACACCTGGGCGCCTCGGGTGCTGATCGCCAATTCCAACCTCGTCGGGGACTGGGCGACGTGGCCCGAGTTCCGCAAGCTCGAGCAGGCCGGGCTGACCATGTACGGCCAGATGACCGCCGGTTCGTGGATCTACATCGGCACCCAGGGGATCCTGCAGGGCACGTTCGAGACCTTTGCCGCGATCGCGGACAAGCGATTCGATGGCACGCTCGCCGGAACCCTCACCCTCACCGGCGGCGCAGGCGGCATGGGCGGCGCCCAGCCCCTCGCGGTGACGATGAACGGTGGCGCGGTGCTGATCGTCGACGTCGACCCCGCCCGTCTGCAGCGCCGGGTCGACCACGGCTATCTCGACGAGATGACGGACGACCTCGACGACGCCGTCGCCCGGGTCCTCGCCGCGAAGGCGGACCGCCGGGCGCTTTCCGTCGGGCTCGTCGGCAACGCGGCATCCGTCTTTACCGAACTGCTCGAACGCGGCGTCGCGATCGACATCGTCACGGACCAGACCAGTGCGCACGACCCACTCAGCTACCTGCCGGAGGGCATCAGCGTCGCCGACTGGCACACCCGCGCCGCCGCGGACCCCGAGGACTTCACGATCCGGGCGCGGGCATCGATGGCCAGGCACGTCACCGCGATGGTCGGGTTTCGCGACGCCGGGGCCGAGGTGTTCGACTATGGCAACTCGATCCGTGCCGAGGCGGTCCTGGGCGGATGCGAGCGCGCATTCGAGATTCCGGGTTTTGTTCCCGCCTACATCCGGCCGCTGTTCGCCGAGGGCAAGGGACCGTTCCGCTGGGCCGCCCTCTCCGGGGACCCGGCCGACATCGCCGCGACCGACCGGGCGATCCTCGAACTGTTCCCGAACGATGCGAAACTCGCGCGCTGGATCCACGGCGCCCAGGAGAAGGTGCAGTTCGAAGGCCTCCCCGCCAGGATCTGCTGGCTCGGCTACAAGGAACGGCACCTCGCCGGGCTGCGGTTCAACGAGATGGTCGCCTCCGGCGAGATCAGTGCCCCGATCGTGATCGGACGCGACCACCTCGACGCCGGCTCCGTCGCTTCTCCGTACCGCGAGACCGAGGCGATGAAGGACGGCTCGGACGCGATCGCCGACTGGCCGCTGCTCAATGCCCTGCTCAACACGGCGTCCGGCGCGACCTGGGTGTCGATCCACCAGGGCGGCGGTGTCGGCATGGGCCGGTCGATCCACGCCGGCCAGGTCACCGTCGCTGACGGAACGGATCTCGCCGCCCAGAAGATTGAACGGGTACTGATCAACGACCCCGGCACCGGCGTGATGCGTCACGTCGACGCCGGTTACGAGCGGGCGGCCGCCGTTGCCCGTGAGCGCGGGCTGCGTGTGCCGATGTGGGAGGCCGAATGACGGCGCCGGCAACGGCGCACGGCCTGCTCTCCGGCCTCGACGAGATCGCGGACATCGGCAGGGATGCCCGGCGCGGCGGTTACTCCAGGCACCTGTGGCAGCCGGCCGACCTGGAACTGCGCGACTGGTTCACCGGACGCGCCGTCCGGCTCGGGCTCGACGTGGAGATCGACCGGAACGGAAACACCTGGGCGTGGTGGGGGCCGCGCGGCGACGACGCGATCGTCGTGGGCAGCCACCTCGACTCCGTTCCCGGCGGCGGTACGTACGACGGCCCCCTCGGCGTGGTCAGTGCCCTCGACGCGATCGCACGACTGCAGGCGAGCGGGTTCCGGCCCGCACGCCCCTGCGCCGTGCTGGTCTTCGCCGAGGAGGAGGGCTCCCGGTTTGGTATCGCCTGCCTCGGCTCCCGGCTGATGACCGGCGCACTCGATGCAGGTCGGGCCCGCGCTCTCGTCGACGCGGACGGAATCTCGCTCGAAGCAGCGGCATCCGCTGCCGGCATCGACCCGGCCGGCCTCGGCGAGGACCGGGCCGCCCTCGCACGCATCGGCTTGTTCCTCGAACTGCACGTGGAGCAGGGCCGCGGGTTGATCGACCTGGGCAGCCCGGTCGCGGTCGCCTCCTCGATCCTCGCCCACGGGCGCTGGCGCATCACCTTCACAGGAGAGGGCAACCACGCCGGTGCCACGCGCATGACCGACCGTCGGGACCCGATGCTCGCAGCCGCCCGCTCGATGCTCGCGGTTCGGGATGCCGCCGTCGCGAGCACCGGCTCCCGGGCCACGATCGGCCGGATCGAGGCCGTGCCCGGTGGCACCAACGTGATCTCCTCGCAGGTCACTGTCTGGCTCGACGCCCGTGCCGCCGAGGATGCCGCAGCACAGGACCTCGTCACGGAGATCACCGCGCGGGTCTCGGCGGCCGCCGCAGCAGAGGGATGCACCGCGGTCGTTGCCGAGGAATCCTGGAGCGGCGCCGTCGCTTTCGATGAGGCGCTGCGCGACCGGCTCGTTCACTCCCTGCACGGCGTCCCTACTCTCCCGACGGGCGCCGGCCACGATGCCGGAGTGCTGTCGAGTCGCCTGCCCACGGCGATGATCTTCGTGCGAAACCCGACCGGAGTCTCCCATTCGCCGGAGGAATTCGCCACGCTCGACGACTGCCTCGCCGGCGTCGCGGCGCTCGAGCAGGTTCTCCGGGAGCTGCTGTGAAACCGGGAATCACCGTGACGTTCTGGTGCGCACGCGCCCTGATCGACGGCGCGCCCGTTGACGCGGTCCGGGTGCACGCGGCCCCGGACGGGACGATCGCCCGGCTGGAGCGGGGCGTTCCGGCGCGCGCCGGCGACACGGTCCTCGGTACCGTGGTCCCCGGGATGGGCGACGCGCATTCGCACGCCTTCCACCGTGCCCTGCGCGGACGCACGCAGGCCGACGGCGGCGATTTCTGGCGCTGGCGGGAGAGAATGTACGCCGCGGCATCCGCTCTGGACCCCGACCTGTACTACGAACTCGCCTCGGCGGTGTTCGCCGAGATGCTCATCAGCGGCTGGACGGCCGTCGGCGAATTCCACTATGTGCACCACCGGCAGGACGGCCGGCCGTACCCGGATGCCCACGCCATGGAGCTCGCGGTCGCGGCCGCCGCACGAGACACCGGGATCCGCCTGACCCTGCTCGACACCTGCTACCTGCGCGGGGGCGCGGATCGTCCGCTCTCCGACCTGCAGCGGCGGTTCGGCGACGGCTCGGCGGAGGCCTGGCTGCAACGCTGGTCGAGCCTGCGGGACACCCTCGATACCGTCGCTCGTACTCTGGCCGGTCCAGGCCCTGCCGTCACGCTCGGTGCCGCCGTGCACTCGGTGCGGGCTGTGCCCCGGTCGGCGATGGCGACGATCCTCGCCGGGTTGCCGGCAACGGTTCCACTGCACATCCACCTCTCCGAACAGCCCCAGGAGAACGCGGAGTGCCTCGCCGAATACGGCCTCACCCCGACGGGCCTGCTGCACGAACTCGGCGCTCTGACTCCCCGGCTGAGCGTCGTCCACGCGACCCACCTGACCGACGACGACGTCGAACTCCTCGGCACCGCCGGCGTGACGGCCGTGTTCTGCCCGACCACAGAGGCCGACCTGGGCGACGGGATCGGGCCCGCTCGACGCCTGGCGGATGCCGGCGCCCGGCTTGCCCTCGGATCCGACCAGAACGCGGTTGTCGACCCCTTTCTCGAGACCCGCGGCCTCGAGGCCGGCGAACGTCTCGCCTCCGGTCGGCGCGGCCGATTCTCACCACCGGAACTGACCGAGACACTCACCCGCGGCGGCTACGCGTCGCTCGGGCTCGGAACCGGCGGGCTGCAGGTCGGTGCGTGGCTGGACCTCGTCGAACTCGACACCGCCTCGGTCCGCACCGTCGGCGCGGGTCCCGACCAGCTCCCGCTTGTCGCTACCGCGAGCGATGTGCGCCGCGTCATCGTCGGCGGACGTATCATCGCGAGCGACGGGCTTCTCGTGTCGCCCGCTGCCGACCCCGCAGTCCTGCTCGGTGCCGCCCTGCACCGGCTCGACGACACCATCGACCGTATGAACCCGGTCCGCCTGATCCCGAAGGAACGCGCATGACCTCCGAACTGATCACCGATATCGGCGAGCTGAGCACGTTCGCCGGCCACGAGGACCGTCGCGCGAACGCCGCGCTCGTCATCGACAACGGCAGGATCGCCTGGATCGGCGACGCCGAGCATCCGCCCGTCGCCGACGTGCGCACGAGTGTCGGCGGGCGGGCCGTGCTGCCGGGGTGGGTCGACTCGCATTCCCACCTCGTCTTCGCCGGCGACCGCTCCGCTGAATTCGAGGCGCGCATGGCCGGGACGAAATATGCCGCCGGCGGCATCAGCACCACCGTGAACGCGACCAGGGCCGCAACGGATGCCCAACTCGAGTCCAATCTCCGAGCCTTGCGCGACGAGGCGCGGGCTCAGGGCACCACCTTCCTCGAGACCAAGACCGGCTACGGCCTCGACGTCGAAACCGAGCGCCGGTCCGCGGAGATCGCCTCTCGCGGGGCGGACGTGGTCACCTTCCTGGGCGCGCATCTGGTTCCGGAGGGCATCAGCGCCCGCGACTACCTCGACCTCGTGACCGGCCCGATGCTGGCCGCCGTCAGGCCGTGGGTCAGTTTCATGGACGTGTTCTGCGAGCGCGGGGCCTTCGACGTCGAACAATCCCGGGAGGTCCTGCTCGCCGGCCGGGCGGCGGGGCTCGGCCTGCGTGTGCACGGCAACCAGCTCGGGCACGGCGGGGGTGTCGCCCTGGCCGTCGAGCTCGGGGCGGCGAGCGTCGACCACTGCAACTACCTGACTCCCGCCGACTTCGACGCCCTCGCCGCGTCGGACACGGTGGCGACCGTACTGCCGGCCTGCGACCTGTCCACCCGGGAACCACTCGCGCCGGCCCGCGCGCTCCTCGACGCGGGCATCACCGTGGCGATCGCGACCAACTGCAATCCCGGCACCTCGTACACGACCTCGATGCAGTTCTGCATCGCAACGGCCGTGCTGCAGATGCACCTGACCGTTGAGGAAGCCGTGCGCGCGGCCACTCGAGGCGGTGCCCGCGCCCTCGGGCGTGACTCGGGGGTGGATGCCGTCGGCTCGCTCCGGGTCGGCGGTCGCGCCGATCTGCAGGTACTTGACGCGCCCTCCATCTCGCACATCGCCTATCGGCCGGGGGTACCGCTGACCGCCGCCACCTGGCTGCTCGGACAGCGCGTGCCCACGGTGGTGACCCGTGCCGCCCGAGCAGCGTTCTGACGCCGTCTCCCGCGCGAGCGCCCGGGTGCCGGTCGCCTGGCGCAATGGCGGAGGCTGGACGAGCACTGTGGCCGTAGCGCCCCCTGCGGCGACAATGGACGATTTCGACTGGCGGGTCAGCATCGCGACGATCGCCGGCGACTCGGCATTCTCCGAGTTCGCCGGCATCGACCGATATCTCGTGCCGCTGTCCGCGGCCGGGCTCGACCTGACCATCGACGGCACGTTGCAACACATCAGCCAGTACGAGGTCTGCGCTTTTCCCGGGGAGAGCCTCGTCTCATCGACAGGTTCGGCGGAGAGCTCCGACGACCTGAACCTGATGCTGCGCCGCACCGCCGCGACGGGTTCCCTCCGGGTCGAGCGTCTCACCGACCCGTTATCGGTGATGCCGGGACCCGACGAGAGCGTCCTGGTCGTCGTCCTCGAGGGCGAGGTCGAGATCGACGGCGCGCCAGGCACGGACTCCCTTGCCCTGGGCCTCCGCGACGCCATGCTGGTCGCGCCGGGACAGTCCCAGACGCTCCGCGGCGAGGCCATCGTGGCCCTCGCATCCACGGCGGTCAGGAACATCCCTTCGGTGCCGGACATCACTGTCACCTGATTCAGCCGGGCCGGTCAGTCGCGGTTGGGTGGTCCGGTGAGGATCTGGTGGGCGCGGTGCCGGTTCGGTGGCCGCCAGAGCCGTTGCGGATCGATCAACCCAGGGGCCCGCACTTGCGGTGAGCCTTTCACCATGCGGATCTCCCACCCCGAGGTGTCGATCGTGTGGTGATGGAACCAGCAGAGCAGGACCCCGTTATCGACGGTCGTCGGGCCGTCCTTGGCCCAGGGCTTCACGTGGTGTACTTCGGCCCAGTGCGCCGGGGCTTTGCACCCGGGGATGATGCAGCCGCCGTCCCGGGCGGTGATCGCCCGGCGTTGCGCCCGGTTGAAGTACCGTCGTTCCGGCCCGAGCTTGAGCACGTCGTTGTTCGCCCCGAACAACACGCCCTGGAAGCCGCCGTCGCAGATGCGCTGGTGCACCGTCTTCAAAGACACGGGGGCTTCGACGCCGTCGATCCACCCCACCCCGACCCCGGAGGCGAGGTCGGCGGCGTTCACGTGCACCATCACCGTCGGTGCCGACCCGCCCATCGACGGGGTGTCCGTGTCGCGGGCAGCGTGTTCGAACAACGCCCGGAGGATGTCGGCGCGTTT